>JBKJPW010000065.1:0-2622 GCA_046594225.1 Bacteroidia bacterium | reverse complement strand
CTCATAATTTTTTGGTTTTATAGGGGGGTATAAGTGAAAATTGTCAATTTTTTGACAAAAATATATCAAAAAAAGGGGGGGTGCAAGAAAAAAAATGAGTTTTTATAAAAAATTAGTAGAAAAATAGGGGGTATGGAATAAAAATATATTTTAATTATGATAGTTGAGTTATAAATTTTTGTGGGAAGTTATAGTTGAATCATTTAAAGAAGTAGAAGATTTTGTTACTTTTACATCTGATGAATTTTTTGTTTCCTACATTTTTAATCGGACTAGCCGCAATTGCCATTCCTATTATTATTCATCTTTTCAATTTCAGAAAATACAAAAAAGTATATTTCACCAACGTTCAGTTTTTAAAAGAATTAAAGCAGGAAAGCGATAGTAAATCTAAACTAAAAGAATGGCTCATTTTAGCCATGCGTATTTTAGCTATTGCTTGTTTAGTGTTTGCTTTTGCTCAGCCTTTTATTCCTGGTAAAACTAAAGTCATACAAGGTGAAAAAGCCATTAGTATTTATATTGATAATTCCTTTAGTATGGAAAGTACTAACAAAAAGGGGACACTTTTAGAAAACGCTAAGCAACATGCTACTGAAATTGTAAACACATTTAATGCTAGCGATAAATTTCAATTACTCACTAATGATTTTGAAGGAAAGCATCAACGTTTTATTAGCAAAGAAGAATTTATAGAGCAATTAAACGACGTTAAAATTTCGTCTGCTACAAAACCAATGAATGATGTATTAAAACGTCAACAAGATTTTTTACAAAACTCATCTTCAAAAAATAAACGTATATTTTTATTAAGTGATTTTCAAAAAAACACTTCGGCTATTAATAAGTCTGATATAGATACATGTATCATTGTCAATTTTATTCCAATTGCTTCTTCCGAAGTAAGCAACGTATATATTGATAGTGTATGGTTTGAAACGCCTGTTCAGCAATTTGAAACACAACAAATTATTCATGCTACAATCATTAACAAAAGCAATAAAGATATTGAGAATGGAAGTTTGAAATTATATATCAATGATGCGCAAGTGTCATTAGCATCTTTTAATGTAAGTGCGGGAAATAAAAAAGACGTGAGCATTTCTTTTACTGTAAAAATGAAAGGAATCAATAAAGGTGTTTTAAAAATCGAAGATTACCCAATTACTTACGATGATAATTTTTATTTCAGCTTCAATGCACAAACCACTATTTGCGCTTTAGTTATTAATGGAAAGGAAACGAAGACCGCTGGGAATTTTAGGTCGCTGATCCAGAATGATAGTTTGTTTATTTATAAGGAAAATAGCGAAGCTTCAATTGACTATAGCGCATTTGCAAACACAAATATTATTCTTTTAAATGAATTGAGTTCTTTAACCTCAGGTCTAACATCAGAGCTACAAAAGTTTATTAATAATGGCGGAAGCGTTGTTATTTTTCCTAATAAAAAAGCTGATTTAATCACTTACAATACTGCTTTTCAAATATTACAATTACCACAGATTACCAAATTAGATACGGCTAATACTAAAACACAAAGCATTAATTTTGAACAAGGATTGTATGAAGGCGTTTTTGATAAAGTAGATCAGCGAATGGACTTACCAAAAGTTTTTGAGCATTTCGAATTTACAAAAACAACCAATAGTAATTCTCAAAGTTTGGTGTTATTGCAAAACGGACAGTTTTTGGTTTCATTAAATCAATTAGGAAATGGTAAAGTGTATTTGTTTTCTATTCCATCAGACGAAAGCTGTTCCAATTTATTAAAACACGCCTTGTTTGTGCCAACTCTCATTAAGATGTCGATTTTAAGTTTGAAGCCATCTCCTATTTATTATAAAACGGCTATTAATGAAGCTATTGTGTTAAATACAACGTCTAACTTTTCGGATAAACCTTTACATATTATTAAAGATGACAAGAAGGTGGATATTATTCCTGAACACCGTTTGTTAAATAATGCCACCACGCTATTTACTCAAAATCAAATAACAGAAGCAGGGCAATATGGTGTAGAAGAAAACAATGTATTGATAAAAGATTTGGCATTTAATTTCGATAGAAAAGAATCGGATATGAATTTTATGACAAAAGAAGATTTGCAAAAGCAAATTGACGAAAATGGACTAAAAAATATATTTATTATTGAACCAAATGAAAAAACATTAACAAATGCCCTACAAGAATTTAACGATGGTAAAAAACTATGGAAATTGTTTTTAATTTTAGCATTGGTATTTTTAGCATCAGAAATTTTAATTATACGGTTATTTAAGAATTAGTGTCCTGCGGATTTCGCTGATTTTCGCAGAAAGTATTGTAAGAAATTAATTTAAAAAAAATCCGCGTGAATCGCTGTGATCTGCGGGAAACAAAAAAATGAATCTTTTAATAAAACAAGCAACAGTTATTGATTCAACAAGTCCGCATAACGGACGAGTAGTAGATATTTTAATTGAGAAAGGAGTAATCACTCAAATTAAAAAATCAATAACTCCTGAAAAAGGAATTAAAACTATTGAGGCAGATGGATTACATGTATCGGCTGGTTGGTTAGATATGCAAGTTAATTTTTGTGATCCAGGGTACGAACATAAAGAAACATTAACCAACGGT
>JBKJPW010000241.1:0-13305 GCA_046594225.1 Bacteroidia bacterium | reverse complement strand
ATATAATTGAATTGTTTTCTTTTCCTAATCCAAAAAATCGTCCCACAAAACCAGAAGCTGCCGGACTAAGACATATTGCTTTTAAAGTGGACAACATACAAGAAGTTATTAAGCATATTCAAAGCTTTGGTGTTGTTGTTGAGCCTATTAGAAAGGATGAATTTACGGGGAAGCAGTTTACGTTTTTTAGAGACCCTGACGATTTGCCTATTGAGTTGTATCAGAGTTCTATTTAGTTTAAAATGTTTTTTTAATTACCTTTATAGACAAGTATTATAACTATTATGAAATTTCTGGTCAAAGTATCCCTTGTAATTGCACTTATTTTTACGTTATGTTTAAATACAACCTGTAAAAAAACGGTTCCTATATCGTATTCGGGATACGTGTATGATTCTTTGAGTAGTAAAAATCCAAAAGGAGTTGGAGGCGTTGTCGTATTATTATCAGCATGTAATGGAAAAGAATCAGGAAGTAGCTCTCAGTGTTTAGGCTCTTTATATACTGTAGAAAGTGCAACAACAGATGGTAACGGACATTTTAGTATTCAGTCTACTACTAAATTAAAAAATCAATCCTTTTATGTAGGTATTGAAAACAGTCCTTATAGTGCAGCAAACGTAGGCTATGCATTATCTAATTTGCCAACTAAATTATATATGCGTAATTAAATAATCTTCTCTAATTCATTCAAATAATCTTGCTGTAAATCTTCGTGTAAGGATGATATTAGAGTATTTATTTTCTTTAATTGCTGTTCGTACATATTAACCAGTAATTGGTTTTTATGATAAGGAATTCCTGATTGTTTTAGTTTGAAACAAAAGTAAATATGTAAATCGGTAGCAGCTGCTTTATCTCCCACATACTTGCAGTATTTTGTAATGATACGTAATAGTTTACGTAAACTTTTTTTGACATAGTATAAATTAGCTTGTGATTTTAACTCATCAAAATGCTCGTCTATTTCGCCTTTAACAGCAGTAATAAATGAAGATTTGTCGTGGGCCTGAAACAGTAAGTAATCTAAAAACTCTTTATTGTCTTTTTTATATTTCGCTAAACTTAAGCACAGTTCTACTAATTGCTTTTGTGGCAATTCTTGTAATTCTTTTTTTAATTCACTAATGCTTGATACTTTCAATTGAAAAATTAAGGATTAAATAATTTGTAAGTGAAATAATTACCAGTTTTATTTTCAATTTTCAGTAATAATAATCCTTTTGAGAAAGAACTGAGGTTAATATTAGATTGTTTATCAGTTATATATTTTTCAAATTCTAATTTACCATCTGTACTGTAAATTTGTATATTCACAATTTCTTCTTGTTCAGAGTTAATGATAATGCTGTTTGAATCAAAGTTTTGTGACACAATATAATTTATATTTGATTTTATTTCCTTAATACCTACTGGGTAAATGGATACGCAGTCAGTAATCGAATCTAATTGGCTGTATTCATTAATATTGTTACTGAAAAAGCAACTTAATTTCCCTGCGCCATTAATTTGAGGCAAAGCACCAGGAGTGTTAATTAAGCAAAGAGAGCCTACGCCTTCTACCCAAATAGTTGTTTTGGTATAAGATGTTAAAGTATCTTCTGAATGAAGATAAAAATAGCGATGATTTTTATTTACAAGTGGCTTTAGGACTATTGAATCTATAATAAAATTACCAGGATATTTAGGATAAGGACTTCCGGGATTAGTTACGCTAATAGTGTCATTTACTTGAAGTGAAAAATCATATAATAAATATTCTTTAGCGGGAGGAGGATCGGCTAATAATCGCAAATAAACTTTACGACTAGATGTATCTTCTCTTATCACAAAATTTTTCAGGTAATGAAATTTATCTAAAAATGTATAATGTAAGCCATTTATTAATGTATCACCTATAGTATAATATTTATCTGTGCTGCATCCCGAATTACAATTAGTAACGTGCCATTCGCCATAATATTTTAGCATAGGAATATATGCCTGTGAACGCATGGTTTTTGAAAATAAGATCAAGCATATATTAACTAGTAGTAATTTCAAGAAGCGTGAAGTGTAATCAATAGACATGATACTATTTATTTGATGGATTAAATGTACTATATTTTATAAAGAAATCCATTAGAATATATACCTATTATAGTAATGCCAGTTATATGATAAATATTATTTAAATGACTTATGAAAAAATATTTATTAAATCAGCATCAATACGTTTTGGTCGTTTGGTTTTAGAATCTAATAAATACCAAGTGGTTTTTATTTTGGCAATTACAGTATTTGTTTCCATATCATAAATATCTACATATCTAAATGATTTGGCGCCATCTGGATCTATCACCCACGTTTTAGCGATTAATTTATTGTGTATAAATGCCTGCTTTAAATAATCAATTTCATGTCGGCTTACTACCCACATATATTGTTCATTCATTTCTTTAGTAGCCACAGAACTCCAGTGAGCAATAGCAGCTTCTTGAACCCATTTTAAGTAAGATATATTATTAACGTGCTCTTGCCCATCAATATCGATGGGTACTATAGTAATAGGGTATTCAAATATTTTATGGGTCATTTAAGAAAAATAGTATACCTTAAAGATATAAAAAGTTTAAATATGTTTATGAGGATTAAAGATTGTGAAACAATCTTTAATCCTCTGTTATTCGTATATTAGTCATAATGGATATTAAAAATACATGGATACTAATATGTATGATGTTCTATACATCATTGTTTTCTCAGGTAATGGAGGATAGTAGTATTACAACTTATAAACCAGAAAATTACATTCGTTTACAATACGATAATGATTTTTTTAGCGCTACTGATAGGTACTATACTCAGGGTATTCAGTTATCGCTTATTCATCGGATGATTAAATATTCTCCAATATCTTATGCGTTAATTCCTTTAAATAAAAAAGGTTTAAATTATTATGGACTTAATATCGTTCAGGATTGTTTTACGCCTAGAAGTATTCGTTATGATACACTTAATTATTTAGAAAGGCCTTTTGCAGCTTCATTTTTTGTTTCACATACTCTTAATTCTTTAAATGCCGAAAATAAAATGGCTTTACAAACTCAATTAGATTTAGGAGCAGTTGGTCCGTGCGCAAGATGTGAGGATGAGCAGAAGGCCATACATCGTTCATTAGTAAATATTCAACCTTTGGGTTGGGAAAATCAATTACAAACAAATTATATTATAAATTATCGAGCCAAATTTGAAAAAGGATTGTTTAATAAAAAATATCGCGAAATTATTGGTCAGGCATCTGCTAGGTTAGGAACATTATATTCAGATGCTTCTATTGGATTAATGGGACGAATGGGTTTTTTTAGTCCTTATTTCAGTAATTTGGGAATGGATAAATATTCATTACATAGAAAATCAAATTTTCAGTTTTATGGAATTCTGAAACTCAATGCCAAAGCGGTCGCATACAATGCCACCTTACAAGGCGGGTTATTTAACGATAAATCTATCTATACCATTTCCGATAACCGAATAACAAGAGTAGTAGTAGATGGTATGGCAGGAATAGTTTTAACTTATAAACGGATAGGTTTAGAGTATAGTAAATTTTATTTAAGCCCTGAATTTAAAGAAGGCTTAGAACATCGTTGGGGCAGGTGTGTAATTACGTATTGTTTTTAGTCTATAGATATTTTATCATATCTTTCTTTTGCTTCATTAATCATTCTTAACATTAAGCCATTATCTTTATCTAAAAGTATATTGTTTGACATCGGGTCATAACACCAACCCTCATTTGTAAACACTTCTTTTCTTGATAAATTACCTTGTTCATCAAATGTTGTGCACACTAATACAGACCCATTGTAATTTTTAATGTCAGCATATTTTTTAGGCTCGTATTCGGTAATAGTTGTTTTTTCTAAATTTTTAGGGTGTTCAGCATAAAAAAGATAAACTTTATTATTTCTTACCAAAAAATTGAATTCATTTAATTTATTAGCAGTAAACTTCGGAATAATTCGCATCCATTCTAATTTCCCTGTACTATTAAATTTTGAAACAATTAATTCTCTTTCGTATGAGTTATAGCTATTGTTTCCAGATATAACATACGAGTGACTTTCTATTAAATAAACATTCCCATTAAAGGTGAAAATGTTTTCAAATGAATAGAATTTTTTTGCAGGACTTTCCTCTACTTTACCATCTCTATAAGTTAATTTATCTTTTACTTCCTTCGAAAAATAATCAAATCCTTTGTTTTTCACTTCACTTGTTTTGCCATCAATGAAAAAAGAATACACACCTACATCTTCAGTTTTACCTTCTTTTCTTTCTTTTCGTGTTACTTCATCTTTGTATATACCGCAAAAGACTAAGTTGTCGTTTACAAATTCAAACGTGCCGTTTTTGATATCTAATTTATCAAAAGGTAAAGGAGTTACTATCGATTTTGTTTCATCAGCTTGAATACTTGCTAATGCTAATCCACCTATTTCTTCTTCAAAATTTATCATATAATTAAATAAATAATAAAAATTTCCATTATTATTTACTCTATAATTTGAACTACTGATAGTAGAACCTTTATAACCATCAATAATTGTTTTTATACCAAGTTTTTTATAGCCATTAGTTTCATAAATTGTAGCATCTACTTCAGAGGCTTTTTTTGGCCACTTAAATTCATTAATAACAGCCATTTTAGATTTGTCAGGAGAAAAAGTTACGTAAAAATTTCTTCCATTCACACCCCAAACATCAGTTTTTAAAGCTGAAATTTGTTTTTGTGCCCCTGTTTTTTTTCCAGTTTTTGCATCATATTCATCTAATAAAAAATATTTTATTTGTTCCTTTTTATCATAGGTAGTAGTAAATGATAATATTTTACCATTTACTAAATATATTTTTTCAATATTCCCTTCAAATGGAGTTGTGTAAATTGGTAATAGTGTCTTTGGGTCAATTTTTTGTATAAAATATGCTACACTAGTTGCTTTTTGTTTGTACCTAAGCACGTATATTCCATTGGCGTCATTATTAATATAAGAGTCAAATTTTCCATCTTCAGATCTAAATTCAGTACCTTTTGTTATAGTTACTTTTTGGCAGATGGTCGTATTAGTGAGAAATATAATTGAAATTAAAATAATTACTATTTTTTTCATAGGGCTTTTTTTTGTAAATATATAAATATTTACTAAACAAAAAAGCCATCCGTTATTAACGGATGGCTTTCAATATAAACTAATTTTCTTATTTCTTTTTAGCAGCTGCTTTCTTTGCTGGTGCTTTTTTAGCTTTGGTAGCTGAGGCACTTGAAGCTACTTTTTTAGGAGCAGTTTTTTTACTAGCAGCTTTTTTTACGGCCGTTTTTTTAGCTGGTGCCTTAGCGCCAGGTAATTTGACAACTTTAGCCTTTTTAGGAGCTGCTTTTTTAGTACCTTTTTTATCAAATGCTTTTGGTACTTGCACTAAAATCATCGCCTTTACTTCATCTAAAGTTATCGTTGCTAATTCATCTGGAGTAAATTTACCACCACCGTTTTTAATTAGTTTTAATTGTAGTTTGCTAAATTTAATTTGTGGTCCCCAGCGTGCGTTTTCAACAGATATTTTTTCTTCAGGCCAATTATGAATATAACGGTTAGCTTCTTTTTCTAATTTCTTTTCAATTAGTTCGTTAATATCACCTTGAGATAAACTATCAAAATTATAAGCTCTTGGTACATTAATAAATAAGCCATCATATTTAATAAATGGACCAAAACGGCCAGTGCCTTTTGTTACCCCTTTACCTTCGTAATGCGCCACTGGTGCATCAGCTAATTCTTTTTCTTTAATTATTTCAATGGCTTGTTCCATATCAACCGTTAATGGGTCAATAGTTCTTGGTATCGAAATAAATGCTTCTCCTAATTTAATATATGGTCCAAAACGTCCAACAGCAACAATTACTTCTAGGCCATTATATTCGCCTAAGGTCATCGGAAGTTTAAATAAATCTAGCGCTTCTTCTAAAGTAATAGTTTCTAAACTTTGTGTTTTTCGTAAACTAGCAAAGGTTGCTTTTTCACCTGTTTCTTCATTGGTTTCGCCAATTTGTGCTAAAGGACCAAAGCGTCCAATACGCACAATAATTGGCTTTCCGCTGTTTGGGTCAATTCCCAAATTACGTTCGCCGCTGGCACGTTCACTATTTTCCATAGTGTTTTCTACAATTTTATGAAACGGGTGATAAAACTGCCCCATCATTTTTTGCCAATCTAAATTTCCTTCGGCAATTTCATCAAATTCTTCTTCAACCTTAGCTGTAAAATTAAAATCTAAAATTGTAGGAAAGTATTTTAATAAAAAATCGTTTACCACAATACCAATATCTGTTGGAAATAATTTTGATTTTTCAGCTCCAGTATTTTCTGTTCTTGTTTCTTTAGTTAAGTTTTGTTTTACTAAAGTTAAATGCGTGTATTGTCTTGGAGTACCTTCTTTATCAGTCTTCTCCACATAGTTACGTTTTTGAACGGTACTAATAGTTGGAGCGTAAGTTGATGGACGACCAATACCTAACTCTTCTAATTTTTTCACTAAACTTGCCTCTGTATAACGTGCCGGGTGATGTGTGAAACGTTGAGTGGCTGTAATTTCTTGGCTATCTAATTTCTCTCCAACTTTCATTGGTGGTAACATAGATGAATTTTCTTCGTCAGAATCTTCATCATCCGTTCCTTCCATATATACTTTTAAGAAACCATCAAATTTTAATACTTCACCTTGTGCTACAAATAATTCAGATGTACCGCTTACATTTACTTTTGCAGTTGTTTTTTCTAACTCAGCATCGCTCATTTGACTAGCAATAGTGCGTTTCCAGATTAAATCATATAAACGTTGTTCATTACGTTCGCCGTCAATTACTGTTCTATCAATATATGTTGGGCGAATAGCCTCATGCGCCTCTTGAGCACCTTTACTTTTAGTTTTATACTTACGCGGATTGTAATATTTTGCGCCATAGTTTTGGTTAATGGCTTTGTTAGCTTGATCCATAGCTGTTTCCGATAAGTTTACGGAATCAGTTCTCATATATGTAATCTTTCCAGCTTCATACAAGCGTTGAGCAACTTGCATTGTTTGAGCAACAGAAAAACCTAATTTACGCGCAGCTTCTTGCTGTAAAGTAGATGTTGTAAAAGGTGCAGCCGGAGAACGTTTTGCAGGTTTTGTCTCTAAGCTTTCAATGGTATAAGAAGCTACTTTACATTTTTCTAAAAAGGCTTGTGCTTCAGCTTCGGTAGCATAACGTTTATCGAGTTCTGCTTTCAAAATTCCTGATCCTACTTTAAATAAAGCAGATACTTTATAGGCTGATGTTGACTGGAATTTTTGAATTTCTCTTTCGCGTTCAACAATTAATCTTACGGCTACTGATTGCACTCGTCCTGCCGATAAACTCGGACGAACTTTACGCCATAAAATTGGCGATAATTCAAAACCAACTAATCTATCTAATACACGACGAGCTTGTTGTGCATTAACTAAATTAATATCTATTTCACGAGGATTTTCAATAGCCTTTAAAATGGCTGGCTTAGTGATTTCATGAAAAACAATACGTTTTGTATTTGCTTTTGTTAATCCTAAAGTTTCATATAAATGCCAGCTGATCGCTTCTCCCTCTCGATCCTCATCGGATGCTAACCAAACCATTTCGGCTCCCTTTGTTAATTTTTTTAATTCAGCTATTACTTTCTCTTTATCAGGCTGTACTTCGTAGGTTGGAGTAAAATTGTTTTCTATATCTACACCGAATCCCTTTTTTACTAAATCTCTGATGTGTCCAAAACTAGATTTAACAGTAAAATCTTTACCTAAAAACCCTTCAATGGTTTTTGCCTTTGCGGGGGACTCGACAATAACTAAATTTTTTGCCATGTATATATATGTATATTAAAAGTTCGCGTTTTAAAGCTAAAAATTCATCAAAAAAGTGGTTTTTATAGCCCGAATTTTGAGTTTTTATTCCTTTAAAAGTTTGCAAAGGAAAAAAATTTAATCTGAATAAACCTAATTTTTATTTTTTAAAACTTTAAAACCAGGTCTTTATGATACCTTTTTATTGATATAAATGTTTGATTATTAGATGTTTAAAATATTTCAAAAAAATGTTGTTTTGTGACTGTGAAAAATGGTTAACGTGTCAAAATGTCATAACAAAGCCTTATCTTTGCGCTTTTATTGATATACATGGAGAATAAAATAATAGACGAATCAAAACAAGGAGAAGTATTAGTTAGAGATACTTCGACAAGCTCAGCATCCAACGGTAAAAAGATGTTTTTGGAAAGTTACGGTTGTCAAATGAATTTTGCCGATAGTGAAATTGTGGCTTCTATTTTAATAGATAAAGGATATACTACAACAACTGATTATAAAGAAGCTGATTTAATATTTGTAAACACTTGTGCTATTCGCGAAAATGCAGAGTCAAAAGTTCGTCAGCGTTTATATGATTACAAAAAAGTTAAAAGAACCAATAAAAATTTATTAATTGGTGTTTTAGGTTGTATGGCTGAACGGTTAAAACATCAGTTTTTAGAACAAGAAAAATTGGTAGATATGGTTGTGGGCCCAGATGCTTATCGCGATTTACCAAATTTAATTGCAGTTGCTGAAGGTGGACAACAAGCTATTAATGTGATTTTAAGTAAAGAAGAAACGTATGCTGATATTTCTCCAGTTCGTTTAGATCATAATGGCGTAAGCGCTTTTGTGAGCATTATGCGTGGTTGCGATAATATGTGCAGCTTTTGCGTAGTGCCATTTACAAGAGGACGAGAAAGAAGTCGAGAGCCAATAACAATTGTTAACGAGTGCAAAGAAGCGTTTGATAAAGGGTATAGAGAAGTAACTTTATTAGGACAAAATGTAAACTCTTATTTGTGGAGTGGAGGAGGTTTAAAAAAAGAAAACTTAACCGAAGAGCAAAAAGCAAATTCAACAACCTTTGCAGAGTTATTAGAAATGGTGGCTTTAATCAATCCTGATTTACGAGTGCGTTATTCAACGTCCCATCCAAAAGATATGGGTGATGATGTATTGCACATGATGGCGAAGTATGAAAATATTTGTAAGAACGTTCATTTACCTGTGCAAAGCGGAAATAGCGATGTATTAGAGAAAATGAATCGTGGGTACACACGCGAATGGTATTTGGATCGTATTGCTGCTATTCGCCGTATTATGCCTGATGCAGGAATTAGTGCTGATATTATTACTGGTTTTTGCGGAGAAACAGAGGAACAACATCAAGATACGTTATCGTTAATGGAACATGTAAAATACGAATTTGCATATATGTTTTCGTATAGCGAACGACCTAAAACATTAGCAGAACGAAAGTATGAAGATGATATTCCTGCTGAAGTTAAAAGTCGTCGATTAACAGAAATTGTTGATATGCAGCGCAAGCATAGTGAAATTAGAACGAAAGAAGGTGTAGGGAAAGTTTATAAAGTGTTAGTAGAAAATGTTTCTAAAAAATCAGCAGAGATGATGAGTGGCCGTAACTCTCAAAACACCGTTTGTGTTTTTCCTAAAGGAAATTTAAAGAAAGGTGATTATGTTAATGTGTTGGTTACTAGTTGTACGAGTGGAACAATGATTGGGGAAGTTGTATAGGACTAGAGAGTTTTTAGAAATAAATTAATAAGTGAAAAATAAAACTGTCTTGATTCTTTTTTAATCAAACAGTCTTTTAAGTCAATAAATATGACATTACAGGATATTAAGCAAAGATTCGGAATAATGGGAAACAATCCATTATTAGAAAGAGCAATTGACGTTGCTCGTCAGGTTGCGCCAACAGATTTAAACGTTTTAATAAACGGTGAGAGTGGAACAGGTAAAGAGGTATTTCCTCAAATAATTCATCAAAATAGTGCACGTAAACACGGACAATATATTGCTGTAAACTGTGGAGCTATTCCCGAAGGAACAATTGATAGCGAATTATTTGGACACGAGAAGGGATCATTTACAGGTGCACACGAAGCACGTAAAGGTTATTTTGAAGTAGCAGATGGAGGAACTATTTTTTTAGATGAAGTAGGGGAGTTGCCATTAACGACTCAAGCTCGTTTGTTACGTGTTTTAGAAACTGGAGAATATATTAGAGTAGGTAGTAGTAAAGTTCAAAAAACTAATGTTCGTGTGGTTGCAGCTACTAATATAAATTTTAACGTAGCTATCGAAAAAGGAAAATTTAGAGAAGATTTATATTACCGTTTAAACACAGTTCCTATTAACTTGCCACCATTGCGTGAACGTAAGGATGATATTTATTTGTTGTTTAGAAAGTTTGCAAGTGATTTCGCGACAAAGTATAGAATGCCTGCTGTTAAGTTAAGTTCAGATGCCGAACATGCTTTAGTGAATTATTATTGGCCTGGAAATATCCGTCAGTTGAAAAATATTACGGAACAAATTTCAATTATCGAAAAAGAAAGAGATATTGATTTAGAGGGCATTTTACAATATCTTCCAAATTACAATACCAATAGGTTACCTGCTATTGCAAATTCTGGTTTTGGAAATTCATCTACTTCGGATATGAATGAACGTGATTTGTTATACAAAGTATTGTTTGACATGAAAAAGGATTTGAATGATTTAAAAAAAGTAGTTCATGATATTGTTCAGGTTGGCGGTACGGGACTGAATACTTTACCTAATGACGATTTACAAACTATAGATAGATTATATCATAACGAATCTAATTTTCCTGTTGTATCAAACACTAACGATATAAAAATTCATAATCCAATTATTGTAAAAGATCCTTTAAATGGTTTTACACAACCAATTGTTGTTGAAGAATCATTATCGCTTCAAGATAAAGAAATTGATATGATTAAAAAAGCCTTAAAAAAACATAAAGGCAAACGTAAATACGCATCACAAGAATTAGGAATTAGTGAAAGAACATTGTACCGTAAAATTAATGAGTATAACATTGAAGAGTAAATTACTAATAGTTGTTTTTTTTAGTGTCATTTGTCTAAAAGTTGAAGCTCAATTTTTAGACAAAACATATTATTTGGTTGATTCTATTGAGAGTGCTAGTATAACTAAAGAAGATAGAACTTTTTTAGATGAACAAATTAAACTATACAGAGTTGCAAAAGCTGACACTACAAAAATTCAAATTATTTCCAATACAATTGAGAATTTACAAGATGAAAAAATTTGGATTCAGTATAATTATTTACTCTACAATACATCTCAAAGGAAATTAAAAACTTTATCAAACACTAATGATAGAATTTATTTTATTTATAAAGCTGCTGAGGCATTAGCTTTAAATAATTTCGGATATTATTATTTTAATTACTCTAATAGATTTGATTTAGCATTAAAATATTATCACCAAGGGTTAAATATAAATGAATCTATTAAAAATTATAACGAATTAATAACCAGCTATTCTAATGTAGGAAACACTTATCAAAAACAAGGCGATTTGAATAAAGCCCTAATCTATTTTCAAAAAGCCTTAGCCCTAGAAAATAAAATTTCCAATAAATTGTTGCTTTTAGCTCCATTAAATAATATTGCTCAAGTGTATTTTCATTTAAATGACACACTTAAAGCAATTGAAACGCTCAAAAGTGCATTTAAAATTAGTTTTAAATCAGATAACAATTTTCTTAAAGGTAGTTTGCTCCATAATATTGGATCGCTAACTTATTTTCAGGGAGATAAGACGGGTTTACAGACCCTCAAAAAAGCGTTGGCTTTGAGAATGGAAATTGGCGACAAGAAAGGAACTCTTCATACAACACTTACTCTTGCTGGTATCGAAACAAGCAAAAAGAATTTATTTATGGCAGATAAGTACCTGAAAGATGCATCTAAGCTTATCTCTAAGTTCCCAAACTCAAGTATAGAGGCACTTTATTATAACCAACTCGGAAATTACTATGAAGCCATCAACAAGCCAAACAAGGCTATTGAAAACTTGGAGAGAGCAGTTTTAATATACAAGCAGAATACGGAGAATGTTGATATGTTTAAAGTTCTAGGCAACTTAATAAATCTTTACAGTATTAATGATGCAAAGTATGCTTTAAAAAAACTGAAGGCTTATGAATTGCAGCAACAAACTTTAAAGTATATTGATAAAAGTAAAGCTCAAAAACTATTTTTGAAACAAAAATATGATGAAGATTTAAAAATAAACGAAGCAAAGTTTACGCTTGAACAACAATTAAAAGATGAGAAAAATAAAACAGAAAGGCAAAGGCAGCAATTAATTTTATTTGCAGTATGCATTATACTATTAGCTGTTATTGTATTTTCTTTTTTCATTTATAGAGCATTAAAGGTTAATAAACAAAAAAACAAAATTATATCAGATCAAAAAATTGAAGTTGAGAATCAAAAACATTTAATTGAGGAAAAACACAAAGATATTACAGACAGTATTACATACGCTCACCGGATTCAGTCCTCTTTAATACCTACTCAATTAGAGTTAAATAAGCATTATCAAAAAATCGCGATACTGTTTCAACCTCGAGATATTGTAAGTGGCGATTTTTATTGGTATTCAAAAATTGAAACAACTCATGTTTTTGTTTTAGCAGATTGCACAGGACATGGAGTTCCGGGCGCATTTATGAGTTTTATTGGCATTAATCAATTAAATACTATTGTTAACGAAAAAGGAATCATAAGTCCATCAAAAATATTATATGACTTAAAAAAAGGAGTAGTAAATAGTTTAAACTCTAATCAAACAAACAGCGAGAAAAAAGATGGAATGGATGTAGCTCTTATCTGTTTTAACAATAACGAGTTAGTTTTTTCTGGAGCAAATCAATCTATTTTAATTATTAGAGACGGTCAGTTAACTGAATTAAAAGGAAATAAACAGCCAATAGGTTTGTCGGAAAATAATGAGCGTTTTGAAGAAGAGTTTTTTTCTTTAATTAAAAATGATAGAATTGTTTTATATAGTGATGGAGTAGTGGATCAGTTTGGAGGAGATAATGGAAAAAAATTAAAAAGTAGACATTTTAAAGCGTGGTTAGTAGAAACATCCTATTTATCATTACAAGAACAAAAAAATGCATTAACTCAAAAATTAAGTTCTTACAAAGGAAATTACGAACAAACCGATGATATTACCTTAACTATTATTGAAATATAAATTATGATGAAAATTATTATAGCTGTGTTAGTATTCAATTTTTCAGTTTCTAAAGCGCAAGTAATTCCTGTTTATGAAACTTTTAATTTAAAAAATGGGTTAAAAGT
>JBKJPW010000232.1:0-4136 GCA_046594225.1 Bacteroidia bacterium | reverse complement strand
TAAAGATGCCTTAAAGGCATTACAACAAAAAGACTGGACAGGAAATATCCGTGAATTTAGAAACGTAATTGAACGTTTAATTATTTTATGCGGAAAAGAAATTACAGATAAAGACGTAAAACAATTTGCGTAAAAATCATGCTGTCCGACAGTTGGCGGATCAGCATCTCACAGACCCTGAAACGAGTTGAGGGTGACAAAAAATAAAATTATGCAAAAAACAACCGAAGCCGATTCATATTACAATAACCTTGAAACCATGAGTGTTCAAGAGTTATTAATGAACATGAATAAAGAAGATAAATCTGTTCCCTTAGCTGTTGAAAAAGCGATTCCTCAAATTGAGAAATTAGTAGAAATTGTGGTTGAAAAAATGCAACAAGGCGGACGTTTATTTTATATGGGTGCAGGAACAAGCGGCCGATTAGGAATATTAGATGCGAGTGAATGTCCGCCAACATACGGAATAGAGCAGGGAATAGTTGTTGGTTTAATTGCAGGTGGCGATACCGCTATTAGAAAAGCAGTAGAGTTTGCAGAAGATGATGTAAAACAAGGTTGGACAGATTTACAAGAATATAAAATTACTGATAAAGATGTTGTAGTTGGTATTGCCGCATCAGGCACAACACCTTATGTAATTGGTGCATTAGAAACTTGTAATAAAAATAATATTCAAACGGGTTGCATCGTTTGTAATAGTGGTTCACCAGTAGCAGCAGTTTCTAAATTCCCTATTGAAGTGGTGGTTGGTCCAGAGTTTGTAACAGGTTCAACCCGAATGAAATCAGGTACTGCGCAAAAGTTAGTATTGAATATGATTTCAACTTCAGTGATGATTAAGTTGGGAAGAGTGAAAGGCAATAAAATGGTAGACATGCAGTTGAGTAATCATAAACTGGTTGATAGAGGTACGCGAATGGTGATGAAGAATACTGGTTTAGAAGATTATGAAAAAGCAAAAGAGTTGTTACTGAAACACGGAAGTGTGAGAAAAGCTACTGAGAGTTACGCTAAGTAATTAATTAAAATATTGATAATAAATTTGAACAAATTCTTCCATTAAGGAAGGAATAGTGAAACATAAAAACGTTGTTAAAACATAGAGTAGAAAAGTGAATAAATTTCTCCTTTGAAGGAGGTGCCCGCAGGGCGGAGGATGTGATGAAAAATACAATATTACCATATAAACCATATTTAAAAGAGTTAGCGAGAAAACTTCGCAAACAAGGGGTTTTATCGGAAGTGTTATTATGGAAGAAAATTCAAAAGAAGAGTTTAGGTGTTGAATTTCACAGGCAAGTGCCAATCTATAATTATATAGTCGATTTTTATTGCCACGAACTCATGTTAGCTATTGAAATTGATGGAGACAGTCATTTAAATCCAGAAGTGGAGAAGAATGATATTATTAGACAAGAGCTTTTAGAAAAATTAGGTGTTAATTTTATAAGATTCAAAGATATAGATGTAAAAAAGAATATGAATGATGTAATACGTAGCTTACAAGGTAAAATAGAGGAATTAAGCGATCTGTGACATCTCCCGCCCTCCGGGCACCCTCTTCAAAGAGGGAATTGCTAAACGTAAAAAGATAAATATAATGTCAGAACAAAAAAATAACCCACTACACGGTAAAACCTTACAAATGATTCTGGAAGAATTGTTAGTGAAGTATCGTTGGGAAGGCTTAGCGTATCACATTGACGTCAATTGCTTTAAAGAAAATCCCAGTATTAATTCAAGCTTAAAGTTTTTACGTAAAACGCCTTGGGCACGTAAAAAAGTAGAAGAACTGTATTTAGAATTACACCAATAAAATCAAAACATGAACGACCCTAAGATATTAGTCCTGATTTCAAAACATATTGAAGGAAAAGAAAATCCGGAAGAAAAAATAGAATTTACAAACTGGTTGAATGAAGATAAGAATAATGAAATTATTTATTCTAAAATAAAAAACACCTGGTTGGGAATTGAAGAACTCCCGACTCCATTTTTGAAAAAATTTAATCGCAAATACATGACCAATGTGGTTATTCAAAAAACATTGGGAAACCTTGTAGGATTTGCAGTTGGTGTGTTAATTACCAATTCATTTACGCATTATGTAACCGAAAGAAGAAGTGTTAAGAATTTATTTGGACTTGCAGGCAGAAAGCAGGTTCAGGTTAACGACACGCCTGAATGGGTACAATATGGATTGTCAATTTTGCTCGGCTTTATTGTATTGGAAGTCATAAATCATTTTTTTGCCGCAAAAAAACATATACTGGTTTGGAATTTTATAAAAGATAAGATCCATAAAAATTAAATCCTATTTTTGTTTTATAATAAATGAAAAACGCCTTTAACATAAACGAATATACAGATGGTATTTTATCATCCAATATTACTTATGTGAGTAAGGCGATTACTTTAGTTGAATCTACCCGTGTTGAACATCAAAATCAAGCTCAACAAATAATTAATGCCATTATCAAACATAGTGGTAATTCATTTCGTTTAGGCATCACAGGAGTTCCGGGAGTAGGGAAGAGTACCTTTATTGAAAGTTTTGGATTAGAAGTCATCAATCGTGGACATAAATTAGCGGTATTAGCTATTGATCCAAGTAGTCAGTTAAGCAAAGGAAGTATTTTAGGAGATAAAACCCGTATGGAGCAATTGTCTATTCATCCTAAAGCGTTTATTCGTCCTTCGCCAAGTTCAGGTAGTTTGGGCGGTGTGGCTCGTAAAACTAAAGAAAGTATTATTATTTGTGAAGCAGCAGGTTACGATTATGTATTTATAGAAACCGTTGGAGTAGGGCAGAGCGAAACTGCTGTTCATCAGTTAACAGATTTCTTTTTGTTATTGATGTTAGCTGGTGCTGGAGATGAGTTACAAGGTATTAAGCGTGGTATTATGGAAATGGCAGATGGTATGGTAATTACCAAAGCTGATGGAACTAATTTAGATAAAGCAAAAATGGCTCGTGGCGAATATGCTCGTGCCTTACATTTATTTCCTCCAACTGAAAGTAATTGGATACCTGAAGTATTGACCTGTTCGAGTACCGAAAATAAAGGAATTGCAGAAGTATACGATATGATTGATAAATATAAACGTCATACGGTTACTAATCATTTTTTTGAAACCAAGCGTTCAAATCAAACGAAACAATGGTTACATCAAACTATTAACGATACCTTGATTGAGCATTTTTATGCCAATCCAAAGGTAAAAGATGAAATATTAAAAATAGAAAAGCAGCTAGAACAAAATGTAATTAATCCTTATCAGGCTGCGATGGATTTATTTAAGAAGATATAGATAAAAGATTGTTTGAGAAATATCCCCCTCTTGAGGGGGTGCCCAGAGGGCGGGGGAGGAAAATAAAATGATTTCAGAAAAAAAGAGCCATTTACTTTATAATAAAAACCTAAAACCATTTGCTAGTGAAAACCGCAAGCAAATGACAAAAGCGGAAGCTTGTTTGTGGAAATATGCTCTAAGAGCAAAACAGATTGGTTATACATTTAATCGTCAACGCCCAGTATTAAATTATATTGCTGATTTTATGTGTAAGGAATTAAAATTGATTATAGAAGTTGATGGCTATACTCATTTATTAGAAGATGTAATTGAAAATGATATTATAAGACAGCAGAGATTAGAAGATGCAGGCTTTAAAGTAATTCGGTTTAAAGACGAAGAAGTTTTAAAAGAAATTAATAGAGTAAGAGAAATTATTTTAACAACAATCAATACATTAAAAGAGGAGTAAATACCTCCCCCTGCCCCCTCAAGAGGGGGATAAGCTAAGGATGCAAAAACAAAAAGTCATAGTCTCTGTTATAAATGATTTGGTTACCGACCAACGTGTAGCTCGTACATGCTCTGTTTTATTTGAATTAAATTATAAAGTATTATTAGTTGGCCGAGAACAAAAAAACTCTAAGCCTTTAGAAAAAAGAGACTACGATTGCAAACGCATGAAATTATTATTTGAACAAGGACCTCAATTTTATGTATTCTTTAATATCCGTTTATTTTTTCTTTTACTATTTACTAAAGCAGATGTTTTATTGGCAAATGATTTAGATACATTGCTTCCAAATTATCTCGTTTCCAAACTAAAAGGTATTCCATTA
>JBKJPW010000176.1:0-31995 GCA_046594225.1 Bacteroidia bacterium | reverse complement strand
ACACGTTATTACCGTTGGGAAAAATATCCTAGCCAACGCTTTAATTTAATGGCAGGATTAACCTTTATCCCTTTTTAAGATTTAAGAATAACTATTGGCCGCAGTACCGATAGCTATTGCTGATTAGCCCGGATTTTATCGCCATTATTGGTGTTATCACCAATAATTATTACACTACAAGCAGGAGAGAGGTCTAATAAATTTTCAAAAGTTTTATAGTAAATGTTTTCGTTTCTGGCGATAAAATTATAACAAAGGTTTCATAACAATCAATATTAGGATTATTTTTCCTCAGTTAGTGCTTCCTCTTTTAAAGTAGGCGAACGTAATTCTACTGGCTTATGTTGTTTCCTTACTTTTAAGTTAATAAGCTCCACGGCAAATGAGAATGCCATTGCAAAATAAATGTAGCCTTTAGGGATCTCTATTTTATCCACATGCACACCTTCAACAACTAATAACACAGCAATTAAAACCAGGAAGGATAGTGCCAAAACTTTAAAGGTTGGATGCTTATGAATAAAGGCTGAAATACGCGGAGCAAAATAAAACATAACAGCCATGCTTATAATAACAGCAATCATCATAATTACAATATTATTAGCCATACCAATAGCAGTAACAACACCATCAATACTAAATACCATATCTATTAAAATCATTTGAATGATAATAGATTTAAAGGATGCAGGTTTCTTTTTTTCGTTGTTTAAATGTTCGTCAGGATCTTCGCCTTCTAATTTATTGTGAATTTCAAGCGTTGAGTTTACTAATAAAAATAAGCCTCCAGCTAACATTATTAAATCTTTTAAGGCTACCGAGTGGTTAAATATCACGAACAACTCTTGTTCTCCTTTAATTAAGTAACCCAAAATAAATAAAAATAATAAGCGCATAATAATGCCTGAAACCATCCAGATAAGCCCAGCCTGCTTGGTTTTACTCTTGTCTAATCTGCTTAAAACAATAGATACAAATATGACATTATCAATACCTAGTAATATTTCCATTAAGGTTAATGGTATTAAACTAAGTAGTGCTTCGGTAGAAAATATATCTGACATCATTATTTTTTTAGAGCATAAAAATAGGAATAAAAAAAGCGAAATGATTACTCTATTTACTAAAAATAGGATATTGCAAATGGGCAAATTTTTTGATGTTTTTTTTAAGTTTTTGAACCATATTTTTATCAACATTTGTTAGTAAAATCATATAAATAAATTACTCAAAAACCCAATAAAATCGCTATATTTAAGGAATATATACTTAATAAGAAGATCTCAAAATTTATGGAAGAAAATACAGCAATTGATAAGACAAATTATGGTGCCGATAACATTCAAGTATTAGAAGGATTAGAAGCAGTTAGAAAAAGACCAGCCATGTATATTGGCGATATTGGTGTTAAGGGTTTACACCATTTAGTATATGAGGTGGTAGATAATTCAATTGATGAGGCTTTAGCTGGTCATTGTGATACTATTTCGGTTATTATATTAGAAAACAACTCTATTCGTGTAAAAGATAATGGACGTGGTATTCCCACTGGTATTCACCCTAAATTAGGAGTAAGTGCTTTAGAAGTTGTAATGACGGTTTTACATGCTGGTGGTAAATTTGATAAGGATACCTACAAAGTATCTGGTGGTTTACATGGAGTAGGGGTAAGTTGTGTAAACGCTTTATCTGATCCATTAATTGCTGAAGTTCACCGTGATGGAAAGATTACCATGCAGGAATTCAGAAAAGGGATTCCTCAATATCCTGCAAAAGTTGTTGGCGACACAACAGAAAGAGGCACTATTGTAACGTTTTCGCCTGATTTAAGCATATTTACCACGGGTGAGTATATATTTGCTACCCTAGCTAATAGAATGCGTGAATTAGCCTTCTTAAATAAAGGAATTACGATTGTTTTAACAGATGAACGTCAGAAAGACGAAAATGGCGTTTCTTATGCTGAAACTTTTCATAGCGAAGGCGGATTAAAAGAGTTCGTTCAATATATTGATGGCGGTAAAGAAAAATTAATGGATGACGTCATTCACATCGAAGGAGAGAAAAATGGAATTCCAGTTGAAGTAGCCATGTTATACAATCACTCTTATAGCGAAAGTATTCAAAGTTATGTAAACAATATTAATACACACGAAGGAGGAACTCACTTAGCTGGTTTCCGTAGAGGTTTAACTCGCACATTAAAAAGCTATGCTGAAAAGAATGGCATGTTCAAAAATATTAAATTTGAAATTAGTGGTGATGACTTCCGTGAGGGATTAACAGCAGTAGTATCTGTTAAAGTACAAGAACCACAATTTGAAGGACAAACAAAAACTAAATTAGGAAATAGTGAAGTTACTGGAGCAGTTGATGCTGCCATTAGCGAAGCCTTAAGTAATTATTTAGAAGAAAATCCTAAGCAAGCTCGTTTAATAGTTGATAAAGTTGTGTTAGCTGCAACGGCTCGTCACGCGGCTCGTAAGGCTCGTGAAATGGTACAACGTAAATCAGTAATGTCCGGTTCAGGTTTACCGGGTAAATTAGCAGATTGCGCAAACAATGATCCAATGGCTTGTGAGTTGTTCTTAGTAGAGGGCGACTCTGCGGGTGGAACAGCCAAACAAGGCCGTAACCGTGATTTTCAAGCAATTTTACCTTTAAGAGGAAAAATTTTAAATGTAGAGAAAGCATTAGAATATAAAATTTATGAAAACGAAGAGATTAAAAACATATTTACAGCATTAGGCGTTTTCCGTGGTACAAAAGAAGACGACCGCGCGTTGAACATGGATAAATTACGTTACCATAAAATTGTAATTATGTGTGATGCCGATGTAGATGGTTCACATATTACTACGTTAATTTTAACGTTCTTCTTCCGTCACATGAAAGAGTTAGTGGAAAAAGGACATGTTTACATTGCAGCTCCTCCATTGTATTTAGTAAAAAAAGGAAAAGAAGCTGTTTACTGCTGGAATGACACTGAAAGATTGGAACAAGTGAAAATTTTAGGTGGAGATAAGCCAGAAAGCGTAAATATCCAACGATACAAGGGTTTAGGAGAGATGAATGCGATTCAATTATGGGAAACTACGCTAGATCCTTCAACTCGTACTTTACGTCAAGTAACTATTGATAGTGCTGCAGAAGCTGATCGTGTATTTGCGATGTTAATGGGCGATGAAGTTCCTCCTCGTAGACAATTTATCGAACAAAATGCAAAATATGCAAAAATTGATGCGTAGTTAATCTCTATTTGTACATTTGAAAATCAAAAAATAAATAATTAATAAAAAATATAAATTTTAAACAACACGTAAAATGACAAAAGTATCAGTTATCGGTGCCGGAAATGTAGGCGCAACTTGTGCAGAATATATTGCACTAAGAAAAATTGCAAGCGAAGTAGTAATCTTAGATATTAAAGAAAACTTTGCAGAAGGAAAAGCATTAGATTTAATGCAAACAGCTTCTTTAAACGGATTTAATACAAAAATTAGTGGAAGTACAAACGATTATGCTAAAACAGCAAACTCTGATGTAGTAGTTGTTACTTCAGGTATTCCCCGTAAACCAGGAATGACTCGTGAAGAGTTAATTGGTATCAATGCAGGAATTGTAAAAACAGTAACTGAAAACGTTTTAAAACATTCTCCAAATGCAATTATCATCATTGTATCTAATCCAATGGATACGATGACTTACTTAGCATTAAAAGGAAGTAAATTACCTAAAAACCGTATCATCGGAATGGGTGGTGCTTTAGATAGCGCTCGTTTTAATTGTTATTTATCTCAAGCATTAAATGCACCGGCAAGTGATGTACAAGGTGTAGTTATTGGTGGACATGGCGATACAACTATGATTCCTTTAACTCGTTTTGCTACTCATAATGGTGTGCCAGTTTCTCAAACGTTAGATGCTGATACATTGAAAAAAATTGCTGCTGACACAATGGTTGGTGGCGCTACATTAACAGGTATGTTAGGAACTTCGGCTTGGTATGCGCCAGGTGCAGCAGTTGCTACAATTGTTGAAAGTATTTTAAACGATCAGAAAAAAATGATTCCTTGCAGCGTTATGTTAGAAGGAGAATACGGACAATCTGATATTTGCATGGGCGTTCCTGTAATTATTGGTAAAAACGGTTGGGAAAAAATCATTGATTTTAAATTAAATGACGAAGAAAAAGCATTATTTGCTAAGAGTGCTGATGCTGTAAGAAGCATGAACTCTGTATTAAGCACAGTTACTGCTTAATTTATGTTTACCTCAAAAAAATCTATTTTTTAGAGATAAACATGTTAAATTATAAAATAAAAAATCCCGATTACGATGAGTAGTCGGGATTTTTTTATGGAACAATATTTTATTTCTTCAATAACTCAGCCATTTCTACCAAACGAATAAACTCAGCCCTGTAACCCTCTTCATCTTTTCCTTTTGATTCTTTAGCCATAGCGATGATACGTTTGAAATCAGAATCGCCTTTAAATTTAGAATCACGCAGTAACATTCCAAACTCAGCAACAGCGCAGGAGAATTTGCAATTTTCTGTAGCAGCTGAGAAAGGTATTTTTTTATCCAATACAATATGCGAAATCAATTGAGAAGTAGATTCTTTTGGCTCTTTGTATCTAAATTTAATAGTCATCACTTCATTGTTTTCTGATGCTGAATGATTACTTCCTTCCTGATATTTTAGTTTGTCAACACTGGCAATTAATTCAGTCGAACCAGCTGGGATTATTTCATAAATAGCAGTAACCGTATGTCCTGAGCCTAACTCTCCTGCATCTTTTTTATCGTCATTAAAATCTTCATTATTTAATAAACGATTTTCATAACCAACCAAACGGTAACCTTTTACTTTAGTAGGATTAAATTCTATTTGCAATTTTACATCTTTAGCAATAGTTAAAAGTGTGCCACCCATTTCTTTCACTAATACTTTTTTTGCTTCTAAAATATTATCAATGTAAGCGTAGTTTCCGTTCCCTTTGTCTGCAAGCTGTTCCATTTTTGAGTCTTTATAGTTTCCTGAACCAAAACCTAAAACACTTAAAAAGACACCATCTTCTCTTTGTTTTTCAATTAAGCGAGTTAATTCTCCATCACTACTTACACCTACATTAAAATCGCCATCAGTAGCTAAAATAATACGGTTGTTGCCTTTGTTCATGAAATTTTCTTTCGCTGTTTTGTAGGCTAATAAAATCCCTTCGCCACCAGCGGTTGAACCACCAGCTTGTAATTTTTCAAGCGCATCATATATCCTATCTTTATGGTCGCCTGAAGTAGATGGTAATACAACACCCGCAGCACCTGCATAAACTACAATGGCTACTTTATCTTGAGGACGCATTTGCTCAACTAATAAACGTAAACCTGATTTTAATAATGGTAATTTATCTTCCGATTCCATAGAACCAGAAACATCTAGTAAAAACACTAAATTATTTGCTGGTAAATTATCCATCGCAATTTCTTTTCCTTGTAATCCAATATGAATTAATTGGTGATTTTTATTCCAAGGACAATCGGTGTATTCTGTTGTTATTGAAAACGGTTGATTGTTTGTTGGTTTAGGATAATTATAGCTAAAGTAATTAATCATCTCTTCAATTCTTACAGCATCAGCTTGCGGTAACTGGTTTTGAGTAATGAAGCGACGTACATTGCTGTAAGATGCTTTATCTACGTCAATACTAAAAGTAGATAAAGGGTCTTTCTTTGAGTCTTTAAATTCGTTATCGTAAATGCGACTGTATTCTTCTGTATTATATTCCGCATTTGCTCTGCCGCCTCTCATATGATAACCATCTTTTGCTTTTTTATAAACACCGGCTGTAGTTCCCGCTACAGAATTTATATTTTGCGTTGCCATATTTTGATACTCTTCGCGAGTAACAGTTGTTCCTGATTTTAAATCGTAATCAGCAACAGGTAGGGAGTAACTTACAATTTGAACTTCATCTAATTTTTGACCTTCGTTGTTTGAAAGCACAATATTTACAAGGCTTGCTTTATTATCAATAACTTTAATTTTTGAAATTATTTTTGCTTGGAAACCAACATATACTGTTTTAATTTTATACGTACCAGCACTTAATTTTTTAAATGAATAACTACCAGTCATATCACTAGTAGCAACTGCAACTTTTGCCGTATCATTTTTATAAAGAATAACGTTTGCAAAAGGAATTTCTTCATTAGAAGATTTATCGGTTATTTTTCCATAGATGGAAGAAGTAGTACTTGGTGTTTGTTGTGCAAGGCTAGCTAAGCCTAAAAACATAAATGAGAAGAATGAAAATTTTATCATAACAATGGTTTTAAATGGTTTAAATTTCGGGAATCTAGTATTTAGACGCCGAAGCTTTCATTATTCCATAAATGATGTTAAAATTTTTATTTAGAAGGCGATATCATCTTCATATAACTGGCATCGTCGCCAGCTCGTAGTTTAATCCAAATATTAGTACGCTTACGAACTTTACATTCTAGAGCACAAAAAAATGGTAAATCATTAATTGAACCTGATGCAATTGTTGGAATTTGTTTTTGAGTGATAATAACATTTGCTATAAATGTTATTTTGTTACTCTCAATAATATTATACAAATGATTAAAATATAATTGGTGGTGTGATTGTAGAATTGTTGAGCTAACATTTATCAAACTTGACTGAGCTTTAACACAAAAACTTAGTATTAGACATAAATATGTTATTGTGTATTTGATTGTACAAGTTAATCAATTTTATTTACTTATCAAATAACAATAGTCATATTCAAATAGCTTAATAAGAACTAACTTTAAACTATGAAGAAAATACTAAAATCAAAAAGAAATATTACTTTACTTTCTTTTATAGTACTGTCAATTGTATGTCTTATTTATTTGGGAACTAATTCTAATTTATTTGCTACAAATAAAAAGATTATTAAACAAGATAAAGGTATGACAGTTGCGGAGTTTCAAAAAAAGATTTCTCAGAAAGATAAATTAGTGTTGGTTTATTTTAATGCGTCTTGGTGTGTACCTTGTATAAAATTAAAACCTGTGATAGCAGAGCTAGAAACTGAGACAAAAGCATATTGTGAAGTGTTACAGTTAAATATTGATGATAACCCTAAAATTGCAGAGTATTACGAGATAAATTCTTTACCCATGTTTTTGTTTTACAAAAACGGAAAAATGTTGTGGGAAAATATCGGAATTCTTAGTAAATCCCAATTACAGTCAAAAATAGAATTATATCGTAAATAGTTAAAAAACTATTTAAGCATCACTTTTAATTTTTCAATTGTATAATCTATTTCTTCTTTGGTAGTGTATTTACAAAAAGAAAAACGAACAGACGCACGGGATACATCTGCGCCAATACCGCGTAAAACATGTGAGCCTTGGTTACTGCCGCTACTACAGGCACTTCCGCCACTGGCAGCAATACCAACAATATCTAAGTTAAACAACATCATTTCAGCATCAGGGTGAGCAGGAAAACGACAATTTAAAACTGTATATAAACTCTTTTCATTAGATGTTTCTCCATTAAATTCAATACCAGGAATAGATTTTTCTAATTGCTCTTTCATATAATTTTTCAATCCCTGAATATGCGCAATATGTTCGCTCATTTCAGTATTACAAATTTCTAAAGCCTTAGCTAAACCAATAATGCCTTGTGTGTTTTCAGTACCGCCACGCATGTTACGTTCCTGTGCACCACCATAAATCATGGGTTGAATTTTAATAGTATGATTTACATATAAAAAGCCAACACCTTTTGGTCCGTGAAATTTATGTGCAGCGCAAGTAATAAAATGTACTTTTATTTTTTGTAAATCCATTGGATAATGCCCCATGGTTTGTACGGTATCGCTATGAAAAATGGCATCGTACTTTGCGCAAATTTCACCAACTTGTTCCAAAGGTAATAAAGTGCCAATTTCATTATTAGCGTGCATTAATGATACAAAAGAACGTTCGTTTGATTTCAACAATTCTTCTAAGTGGTTTAAATCAACATTTCCTTTAGCATCAACATTAACCCAGCTTAATTTTATTTTTCCTTCTTTTTCTAAATGTTGCAAAGTTGTTTCAACGGCATGATGCTCAATTTTACTAGTAATAGCATGTTTTATTCCTAATGAATGAATACTTTGGTTAATAGCCATGTTATCAGCTTCTGTACCGCCAGACGTAAAAAATATTTCGGATGGAGCAGCATTTAATAATTTAGATACTGTTTTACGAGCTACTTCAATAGCGGAACGTGTTTTTCGTCCGAATGCATGAATAGAAGAGGGGTTGCCGTATTCTTCTCTCATGTATGGTAACATGGCATCTAAAACATTTTCATCTAATCGGGTAGTAGCGGCGTTATCTAAATATACTTTCATGTTCATTTGGTGAGTTGATGAATTAGAGAGTTTTTTTAATTGACTCTATAATGCAGTAATTCTATATTTCAGTAATTAAAATGGCAAAGTTCGTATTTTTTTGTTTGGTTAAAATCCTTTATTGAGTTATTATCAGATTCTTATTAGTTATCTCCCGCTGATTTCACAGATATTCGCTGATTTTTTTCTGCGATAATTAGCGAGATCTGCGGGACATTATTTAGTTCTTAATTATCTCTTTAATGTCTTCAATAATTTTTTTAGCTAAAGCATCAGCAGTACTCACACTTTCACTTTCGCTATAAATTCTAATGATAGGTTCTGTATTTGATTTACGTAAATGAACCCATTCTTTATCAAATTCTATTTTTACGCCATCTACTGTATTAACAGGCTGTTTTGCGTATTTTTCTTTTACGTTTACTAAAACTTTGTCAACGTCAATTTCGGGAGTTAATTCAATTTTATTTTTTGAAATGTAATAGTTTGGATATGATTTACGAAGCATAGATGTTGTTTTTCCGTACTTAGCCAAGTGCGTTAAAAATATAGCAACTCCCACTAAAGCATCTCTTCCATAATGAATTTCTGGTAAAATAACACCACCATTTCCTTCGCCTCCAATAATGGCATTGGTAGATTTCATCATGTTCACCACATTTACTTCACCAACCGCAGAAGCAGAGTAGGAGCCTCCCATTTTTTCTGTTACGTCTCGTAAGGCACGTGTTGATGATAAGTTAGAAACTGTGTTCCCGCCTTTGTGATGTTGTAATACTGCATCTGCCACTGTTACCAAAGTATATTCTTCGCCAAACATTTCTCCGTCTTCACAAACCAACGCTAAACGATCAACGTCAGGGTCAACGCTAATACCAACATCTGATTTTGTTTTTAAAACTGCCTCTGATAAATCTCTTAAATGTTCAGGCAAAGGCTCTGGATTATGAGCAAAATGACCTGTAGGTTCGCAATGAATTTTATGAATGGTTTTTACGCCTAATGCTTCTAGTAACATAGGAATCACAATTCCGCCACTTGAGTTAACAGCATCTACTGCTACTGAAAAATTTGCTTTTGTTATAGCGTCTACGTCTACATAAGGTAATTGTAAGACCTTATCAATATGTATTTGTAATAAATCATTTCTTTGTTCGTATGTGCCTAAGTCGTTTACCTCGCAATAGGTAAAGTCTTCTTTATCAGCTTGTTCTAAAATATATTTCCCTTCACTATCGCTAATAAATTCACCTTTATTGTTTAAAAGTTTAAGGGCATTCCATTGTTTTGGATTGTGGCTGGCAGTTAAAATAATTCCGCCATCAGCTTTTAATTCAGTTACAGCTATTTCCACTGTTGGCGTTGTACTCAAGCCTAAATCAATCACATTAATACCTAAACCAACTAAGGTCCCGCAAACAATATTATTAACCATTTCTCCCGATAAACGGGCATCTCGACCAATAACAATAGTTACTTTTTCCTTATTGTTGTCTGAGGCTCTCGAAGACAAGATCCAGCTTCCATAAGCTGATGCAAATTTTACTATATCTAATGGGCTTAATCCATCTCCTGGCTTACCACCGATGGTTCCTCTTATTCCTGAAATACTTTTTATTAAGGTCACGTTATTTTAATTTATAATCGCACAAATATACCATTTAGCATCAAGATTAAACGGAACTACTTTTCTACAATATACCATTTAATTTGTTAAAAATTAAGGGCTAAAATGTGGTTTTTAAGCTTAAATTTGTATTTAATTAGATTTAAGAAGTTTTTGTATGAGTGAATTTGAAGGAGATGGGCCAAGTAACCAAGATTTCGAAAAGAGTTTAAAGCGATTTGAGGATATGATTTCTTCAGGTGCACATCAGTTTTTTGATGTGGATGAACTGGAGGAAATCATTGATTATTATATGCAGTGGTTTAACATTGAGTTAGCTAAAAAAGCTATCGATTTTGCTATAGATCACTATCCTTATTCATCTTCTTTAAAAATAAAATTAGCACAGTATTTATCATCGCAACATAAAACCCACGAAGCTTTAAATTTATTAAATGAGGTAGAGCAGGTAGAGAGTAACAATAGTGAGTTGTACATGACTCGCGGTTATATATATAGCCAAACTGGTTTAAGCGAACAAGCTATTGAAAATTATAAAAAAGCATTGCCTTTAGCGGAGTATAAAGATGAAGTATATGTGGCTATTGGAATTGAGTTTTTAAATGATGATAAAGCAGAAGACGCTTTATACTATTTAAAGAAAGCGATTAAGGTGAATCCAGATAATGACGTAGCGTTAAACGAATTGTCATTATGTTTTGAAATGACTGGAAAGAGCGAAGAAGCCATTGCCTTTTACGAAAATTATATTGAAGAAAAACCTTATAATCATTTTGCTTGGTTTAATTTAGGAATCAGTTATAATCGTTTAAGTTTATTTGAAAAAGCAATTGATGCCTATGATTATGCCATTGCCATTAAAGATAATTTTTCGTCAGCCTATTTTAATAAAGCAAATTCTTTAGCACAATTAGATAGATATCTAGACGCTATTGAAGTATATAAAGAAACTTTTAAGCATGAAGAACCAGATGCTAGTACTTACTATTATATTGGTGAGTGTTACGAAAATTTAAATCAATATGAAGAAGCTTTAGTAAATTATAATCGAGCAATTAAATTGGATGCGGCGCATGCTGATGCTTGGTTAGGAATTGGCATTGTATTGGATTATCAAAATCGAATTACAGAAAGTATTCATTATATTAAGAAGGCCATAGAAATAAATCCTAATATGCCTGAGTATTGGTATGTATTTGGAGAAGTTCAACATAAGTTAGGGTTTTTAGAAGAAGCAGCCTCAGCTTATATGCGCGTTATTGAACTAGGTTACGAAGAGTTTGATATTTACATTGATTACGCTAAGCTTTTATATGATGGAGAATATTACAAAGACTGTGAAAAAATATTAGCCGAAGGCATTCAAAAATTTCCAGACACACCTGAATTATATTACCGCATGAGTGGTTTGCAAATGGAATTAGGAAGAAAACAACAAGGCATGGTGTTTTTAGAAAACGCTTTAGAAATGGATTACGATAAACATTCAGAATTATTAGAATACTTACCAATATTAGAACAAGACGTTGCAGTTATGCAATTGATACAATCATTTAAAAATAAACCGTTATAATAATTAAAATCTTAACCACATAGAAACATAGAAATGCTTTTGTTGAATAGTTTGAAAATAGAAAACACGTTTTTTACACATAGACCAATATGTAAAAGCGAAGCTTCTTTATTACAATTCTTACATACATCAGAAACTATGTGCCTATGTGGTTAAAAAAATAATACTACTAAATACTAAAACACTGGAACTATGCCAAACTATAATGTAAACTTATCTCATTTACCCGAACGCACTGAAAGACCACGAAATAGTGGTTTAACAATGGTAATGGATAAAGGAATATCATTAAGACATGCCGAAGAATTTGTTGAAAGCTACGCTGATTATGTTGATTTCGTTAAATTGGGATTTGGCACATCAGTGATGTCGAAGCATGTAAAAGAGAAAATTAAGATTTATCAAAAAGCAGGAATTAAAACCTATTTAGGCGGAACTTTGTTCGAAGCTTTTGTTGCTAGAGGTAAATTTGACGACTACCAAAAATTTATTGAATCTTATGGATTAGATACTGCTGAAGTTTCAGATGGTAGTATAAATATTGATCATGATAGCAAATGTAAATTCATTAGTACGTTGGCTAAAAATTTTACGGTATTATCAGAAGTTGGTTCAAAAGAAGAAGGTATAATTATTCACCCAGCAAAATGGGTAAGTATGATGAAAGCAGAGTTAGAAGCAGGATCTTTTAAAGTAATTGCTGAAGCCAGAGAAAGCGGCACCGTTGGTATTTTTCATAAAAATGGAAGCGCGCATAGCATGTTAGTGACTCGTATTACAAGTAAAATTAAAGTAGAAGATATTATTTGGGAAACACCTCAAAAATCGCAACAAGTTTATTTTATTAATTTGTTTGGCGCTAACGTTAACGTTGGTAATATTAGTGTAGATGATGTGATCCCTTTAGAAACATTACGTATTGGTTTACGTGGCGATACTTTCTTTAATTATTTACCAGAAGGAACAAAAGATAAAACATTTTAATGAAAATTATTTACTTCCTTTTAATACTGTGCTTTTTTGGAGAAAATGTTTTTTCTCAAGATGTATTTCCTTCAAATACATCCATTAAAACCTGTATTCAAAAAGAAATATGTTTTGGAAATCAAAATTCATCCAATTTATTTTATAGCGAAGCTAACAGTGAATTTTATCTTGTAATTGATTTTGCGAAATTTAAAACGGGTATTGATAGTTTAGATGCTTGGTTGGATGATTTAGATGATTCAAAATTTATATTTATGGGGCAATTAAATTTTGACAAATTACCTGCACTAAGTAATAATGGTTATAAAACTATTCATATAAATGGAACAGCTACATTTAATGGAGTTTCTCATGCTCACATGGTTGATATTATTTTATTTAGCATACCGCAGGAAGGAATATTATATAGAAATACAGGGAATGATTACTATGATAAAATAAGAGTAAATATGGAAATTGCATTTAAGCCCAAAGAGTTTAAAATAGATAAAAAACAGCATCACCTAAAAAAAACTATTTCCATTAATATTGGAAGTGGGTACATAAATCAATTAAAACCTGGAATGGAAAAGTTCATAAAAGGATAGAATAATAATATATTTAAACAATGCACTATGAAAGAAATATCAGTACAAGAATTAAAACAATTAATTGAAGAGAAAAAAGATTTTCAATTAATAGATGTTCGTGAAGAATATGAATTTGATGAAGCGAATATCAAAGGAGAATTAATTCCTATGGGAGAAGTGATGGATAACATTGATAAAATATCTAAAGACAAACAAGTAGTGATTCACTGTCGCAGCGGAAAACGCAGCGCTACTGTAATTAACGCTTTAGAAAGTCAACATGGCTTTACTAATTTATACAACTTAAAAGGCGGTATTTTAGCTTATATCGACGAAATAGGATTATAATTATTTATTATTTAAAGTTTCTGATTTCTAGTTAGTAGAAAACTAAGAACTTTTAACATCAAACAAGAAACAGTATATGATTGAATTATTTAAGCACATTTTACATTTAGATTTTGATTGGTTGTTTGCCAATTTTGGTACTGCCATTTACGTGGTATTATTTTTAGTAATTTTTATTGAAACAGGTTTAGTGGCAATGCCTTTTTTACCAGGTGATTCATTATTGTTTACCGCTGGGTTATTTGCACGTACTGGACATTTAAATATGGCCTACTTATTAATCTTATTATTTATTGCAGCTGTATTAGGCGATAATTGTAATTATTGGATTGGTAGAAAAATAGGGGTTAAAATTTTTGATTTAAAATTTAAAGGAAGAGCTTTAGTAAAAAAAGAATATTTAGATAAAACACATTTGTTTTTCGAGAAGCATGGCACTAAAGCTATCATCATGGCTCGTTTTGTGCCATTTGTTAGAACCTTTGCCCCTTTTGCGGCTGGTGTTGGTGAGATGAATTATAAAAAGTATTTAGCGTATGATGTTTTAGGTGGCGCTTTATGGATTGGTGGTTTAACTACAGCTGGATATTTATTAGGCGAAGTTGAATTTATTAGAAAGCATATTGATTTAGTTTGCCTTGGTATTATTGGCTTATCGGTTTTACCGATATTAATTACGATGGTGAAGAATAAGATGGCAAAGTAAAATATAGTTGAATAACTAAAAAAGGAGCGAATATTTAGTCGCTCCTTTTTTTGTGAATTTAGTTTTTTACTAATTTCGAATAATGGATTGCTTCGTTTGCATTGATCATTCTTATTATATAAAAACCACTCGGCAAGTCGCTTATATCCATTTCTTGTTTTATCATATCATAATCCAAGGTTAGACTTTTTGTTACTTTCCCCTGTATGTCAATGAATTCAATAGATGCGTTTTTAATTTCTTCAACATTGTAGTATATATTTAACTTGTCTGCAGCAGGGTTAGGATATACATTGAATAATTGATCTTTGTAATTAACAATCTCCATTCCAGTTGTATGAATTGGGTCAATAAAATTAATACCATCATAAAAATAGTCTGTAGAATCAGATTGAGGAATTAAATTCATTGGTATCATTTTAGCGATAGGCGTCCATGTATTTGAATTTATTCCTGTAAAAAAATAATTACATAGTTGAGCTCCTCTGAAATCTATTAGGTTATTTTGGAATGTCCCTACTTGCATTGCACATGAAGCAGTAGATGCTTTTGTATTAGATAAAAGCATGGTTACATTAGAATTAGAGTTTTGAATTCCAAAGTTAGCTTCTAGATTAATAATATGAGCTGCGTCAGTATTTATGTCAACTGTTCCCGAAGATGAATTGTTACTTACAAACGAATTGTGGTAAATTTCACGAGGGGATGTAGATGTTAAAGCAGAAAAGTTGTTATTTTCAAATCCGTATTGTCTATAATTATATACGAAGTTGTTATATACTTTCGGTAATGGCACAGAAGCGCCACTATTTTGATTATAACAATAAATGCCATTTTTTGAATTTAAAACACAGTTACTTCTAATTCCTACATTTGTAGCATTTGTGTATCCACTCATAAATCCAGAACTCATTAGTGAATTATTATACACTATTCCAGTAGCATCGCGACTTGTATTTAATTCCATGTCAACTCTATTGCAACTAATATCTACCGCATCGTATGATGCTGCGTAAATTCCGTAATACCATGATTTATTTATTGTATTTTCTGTTACAAATAAAAATTTGTTCGCCTTGCTGTAGATTCCATTAAAAGACATTCCTACCTCACATCCATTTACTTCATTTTGAGAAACGGTAACATATTTCGATCCATTACTTGAGATACCAATGTTTGCTGTTGTTAAAAAAGATGCCGGTAATGTTGTTAAATTTGCATTCATAACATTTGAATTATATACTTTATTACCTTTTATTAAAGCATTTACTGCATAATTCACTAATATTTGAACTTTATTTCCAGGAGCTGATGCCATATTGAACAAATGTGTCCAACTAAATGAATTGTTTTCGATAGAAAGATTTACATCATTATTCCCATATATACCAATAGAAAAATCAGTGAATTTATTATCAGTAACTGTTAGTAAAGAATCACTATTGGTATAGATACCACAAATTCGTGCATTGTTCGTTCCTGTTATAGAAGTGAAAATAAAATCATTTTGACTGATCAAATCAAGATAACTATTACCACTTGAATATAAACCATAAAATTCTGGAGATGAAGCAGCATTTAATTGACTGGATACAGTATTGAAAGGAAGGTTTTTGTTATCAACCATGTAAGTATTTCCAGTTATAGAACGTTTGTATGAAACATTATTTAATGCTACCCCTCTTTGGCAATCAGCAAAAAGATTATTTGTAATACGAAGGTCAAGAAGCATTTTGTTTCCAGTTGAATATCCTTCTAAGGATGTTTTAGCGTTTTTAAAAGTACATTCGTTTATCATTCCTGATGGAGGCGTTCCATTGGTTGAATAAAATGAGATACCTCTCCAAACTTTATTTATATCACATGGCCTGAATACTGAGTTGTTAGCACGGATCACAGCGCCATTTTTAAAATCAATACCTGCGGCATGACCAAATACAAGATCTACATTTGTTATATCTAGTGTAGCTCCGTTATCAACAGTTACAATAACATTATCGGCAATGTATATTTTATCACTCCAAACAGTATTTGATGAAATTGTGATATTGTTTAAGATTTTGTAATAGATCGGATCTACAGATGCCATACATCCACAACCGGTTGTTGTAATAGTTTGTTGTGATGATGCGGAACAGCCCGTAGCTGGATCTGTTACTGTAAGTGTAATTGTATATGTTCCGGCTGCTGCATATCCATGAGTTGGATTTTGCAAAGTAGATGTTTGTCCGTCGCCAAAATTCCATTGATAAGTTCCGCCAGGTAAATTAGATGCACCTGTATATGATACACTATAGGAACATGGAGTACCGGTTACTGAAATTAGCGCACTTCCTAAAAATGAGCTCACAATGTTTGGAAGACCCAATGTGCAATAAGAACCTGTTCCTAAAATTTTTCCGATTTCGGTAAACATGCTCATTGTTAGTGGGAATGTGTTTGGAGTTGATATTTTCGCCAAGTGGTCTCTTCCTGCCAATGAAACATATATATTACCATCTTTTGCTGTTTGCATTGCTCCTTGTGAATATAAACTCCAACCTCCATTTGTATTTACACCTGAAGGAGTATAGTTTATGATGCTTCTTGCAGCAGGAGCATTTATATTACTTGCATTTACATCATATTGCCCAATAGAGTAAGCATGAAAATCAGCAACATATAAATACTGGCTATTAGGTGAAAACTCTATACCATATACATTGCTTGATGGTAATCCTGAATTTATAGTTTTAGGATTAGAAATAACGCCTGTTGCGTTATTAAAATTAAAAACTTCCACAATACCTAATCCCAATGATGCGTAAGCTAATTTTGTTCCATCGGGCGACACTTTCATATATCCTAAAGTATTACCATCGCTAGGAAGAGTTCCAGCTATACAAGCTGAACCAACACTTTGGCGTTGCCCAGAGAATAAAACTTCACTTATACCATCATTAACGCTACCGCATCCAATGTTCCAAACCACAAAGGTTCCGTTAGTGCCAGCAGTTTCTTGTGATATATGTGCTATTAACCAATATCCAATACCGCCGGCTTTTGGTATAGCAGTTATTTTTTCTGCAAAATGTGAAGGGGCAGTTGTTGCATAAGGCATAGATAAGTTTTTTGCAGTTGATAGAATGGCTCCTGCACTTGTCGACATGTCAACTATATTGTATCTTATTAAATTTGATCCACCCCATGCATCTACTGTAAAAACAAAATATTGAGTACTACTTCCAGGTTTTGGCACAATAATTCCTGATTGTGTAGAGGAAGAGTTGCCTAACAAACCTGTACCATTAGTCATGGCTACATTTGTGTTATTATATACTGTCTGCCCATCTGTGTAAAATAATAAATTCCCACTTTGATCACAGATAGTTGCAACGCCTTCGTTAGCCGAGCCCGCTCCACTATAATAGCCGTTAAGGGCACTTGTTCCATTCGTTGGCGTTGTTGTGTTAAAGTCGAGTTTCTCCTGATGTCCGAAACACCATACATTTCCCTGGTTTTGTGAAATTGCTCCTAAGGAACATAATCCAATCATTGTTAGAAGTAGCTTACTTCTAAAGGTTTGTTTTTTCATAATTGATCTTTGTTTTTTTAATTATTTAATATCAGTAAGCATTGCATTTCGAGATGACAATGTTATTGGTAATTTATTTTTATAATACTACCGTAAAAATGATATTTAGCACAAAGTGTTTTTTTTGATAGCATTATATTTAGTTTACATTTGTAAAACACGATGAGTTTAAGACACATATATGTAATTCTTTTTTTTAGTTTGTGTCTTTTTACTAAAGCCCAAAAAATAAAATTTGATAACTATACCAGCAAGGATGGGCTTATCTCCGATGATGTATATAAAATATTTCAAGATCAGAAAGGCTACTTATGGCTCTTTACGGATTATGGCGTAATGAAATACAATGGAAAAAAATTTGAACAAACCCTTAAGAACCTCCCTTTTAACGAATCCTTTGTTTATTCCTATTTTCAGAATAAAAAAGGACAAATATGGATTGCGAATTCAAACGCTAAAATTTATGAAGTAAGAAATGATAGTGCATTTATTGTAAAAGGCATTGAAGCTATATCCGAAAAATTAAAAAAAAATATTGCAGAAATTACTCAACTGTTTGTAGATGATAGCTTAAACATTTTTGCTGTAACAAAATCGGCAACCTTTAAATTTTCAAAACACAAACATTATGAGGGAATTGACTTAAGTTTGCAGTATAAACAAGATTCTATAGAGTATAATCTGATTTGTAAAGATGAGGATTTACTGCCTGTACTTTCAAAAAAACTCAAAGGAAAGACAGGAGGATATTTTTTAGCCCACAAAAAAATAAATATTGAGTTCAATCAACACGACAATGAAAAAGAAATATTTGAGATACCTAGCTCAGTATTAACTGGGCCAAGACTTTTTAAAAAATTTGGTAAGGATATATACATCGTCTCTTATAATAAAGTAATAAAAATTGGAGCAGATAAGTCTATTAAGGAAATTCAATTAAAGTCTATTATTAATGGTTTAATAAAAGACAAGAATAATCATCTATGGGTTGGGTGTTATAATAATGGGTTATTTGAGATTGATTCTAAAGATTCTATTATTAATCATTATTTTAAGGATAAAACGGTTAATGAAATATTTATTGATTCTCAAAATGGGTTGTGGGTTTCTACTACAGGATTTGGTTTATACCACTGTAAGGGTTTTAGTACTTATTATTTTGAGGAAACAGAGCCGTTGGGATATCCAGTTAATCTAATTAAAAAAATTGACGATAAACTTTTTGTTTTTAATAATCAGGGAGATATGTTTATAGTTGGTGAAAATGAAATAGAAAGCATCAAAAACAACAATGATATTAAAAGCGAACCTCTTGATGTCATTCAATATCATTCCTTATTTTTAATATCATACAGGCATAAAACAGAATATTTTGACCTTAAAAAGGGAGTTGTTAAAACAATAATTCCACAACAGCGACAATTCTATGTTCCGTATAAATATTCTTTAATTAATAATGATACTCTCTTATTGGTTAGAAGAAATGGCTTTATGATAGCATGTAATGACAGTTTATTGAAAAAAGTGGAGTTTAAATTTAAGGTAAATGATTGTATCGCCGAAACCGGAAAAATTATTATTGCTTCAGACCAAGGACTTTATGAGTATATAAATGATCAATTAATAAGACCCGATTATTTTAAAACTACTGAAACAAGTAATGTTTCTAAAATTGTAAAAGGTAAATTTGGAGATTTGTGGTTTTGTACTAAAGGTTTTGGTTTATATAAACTTTCAAGTAATAATGTATTACTACACTATACTGTAGAAAGTGGACTGCCGAGTAATATTGTTAACGATATAAGTTTTAGTACAGATCATAGTATTTTACTTTCTACTAATACCGGATTATTTCGTAGTTCGAAATATAAAAAATGGATACAAATTTATGGTGAACAGGTACAATCAGCTATAGAATTTAGAAATGATATTTTTTTTAGTACTAAAAAAGGGTTAATTATCTCTAAAAATATTAAATCAAACGATCGTTACCCGGTTTATTTTAATTTAGCATCTGTGCTAATAAATACAAATCTTGTTGATTTTAAAAAGCTTCATAACTTAAAGTATAATCAAAATAATTTGGAATTTAATTTTGATGTCATTTCTTTTTCTTCTAGTATCTCTGATATTATTTACAAATTAAGTGGAACTAAAAATCAAATTGGAATTACAAAAAATCAACAAGTTATTTTTCAGGGCTTATCTCCCGGCTCATATACACTGACAGCTTCGTTAGTTGCCAGCGATAGCAAATCAAATTCTATAGTTATACCTTTTGTAATAGTACCTATATTTTGGCAAACTATTTGGTTTCAGTTGTTGAGCGCCATTATTGGATTAATTTGCTGTTGTTTGATCGGCTGGGAATTATTCAGATATTTTAAAATGAAAGAAGATAAAAGAAATAAAGCTTATATGCTGATTACTGAGTACAAGCTAATTGCTTTAAAAGCACAAATAAACCCACATTTTATGTCGAATTGTTTAACTGCAATTCAGCATTTGATTTTAAATAATAAAGTCGATGAAGCTAACCAATATCTTGCTAAATTCAGTTTTTTGGTTCGACAAGTCCTTAATTTTTCTTCGAAAAGTATTGTAAGCCTAAAAGAAGAATTAGAAACTATTTCATTAAATATTGAGTTAGAGCAATTAAGATTTGAAAATAAGTTTGATTATGACGTTGAGATTCAAAATACGATTGATATAGAGAGAACCTATGTTCCTCCTCTGATTTTACAACCTATTATAGAAAATGCAATATGGCATGGGCTTTTACCTCTTAAGAAAACGAGAAAAGGTATTTTGAAAATCATGGTTTTTGCTGATACTGAAATTTTAAAAATTATTATTGAAGATAATGGTGTAGGAAGAAAAAAGAGTGATAGAACCATTGGAAATTCGAAAAATTCGAAAGGAATGCAAATTATAGAGCAAAGGATTAAAAACCTGAATAATCTTTACAAAACAACTGTTGGGGATTTATTTTTTGAGGATTTAGTAGATGATTTAAATAATCCACTTGGATCGAGAATTACAATTGTTTTGCCAATATTTAACGCCAAATCGTATGAAGAAAATAAAGACATTAGTTATTGATGATGAACATCTAAATAGGGACGTTATCACTAAATTAGTTCATAAACTAGATGCTAATTTTGAGATCATAGCAGATGCAGATAATATTGATGATGCATATGAATTAATTGCCAAGCATTCGCCAGATTTAGTTTTTTTAGATATTAAGATGCCAGGAGGTAATGGATTTGATTTATTGAAACGGTTTACAAATCCTGAATTTGAAGTGGTGTTTATAACAGGTTTTGATGAATACGCACTTCAAGCATTTGAATTTAATGCCTTGGACTATGTTTTAAAGCCTATAGATTCGGTTAAACTAAAAAACACCCTTGATAAAGTATATAATAGAATTACATCAAAGTTGTCAATTACAAATAATTTAAAAGAAATTTTATCTGTTTATAATTCGGAGGATTATCTCATATCTAAAATACCTATTCATCATAGGGATAAGGTTGAGTTGATTAATATTAAGGAAATTTTATCGCTAACTGCTTATGAAGGATATACAATGTTTAAAATGTTATGTAACAGCGAATATATTTCATCAAAACAATTCTCGTCTTTTGAGTTTATTATCAATAAATTTCCAAATTTTATTAAGATAAATAAGGGTACTTACGTGAATCTTAATTTTTTGAAAAATTATACAAAGGGAGATACTTGTTTTATTGAACTTACAAATAATCTATCTTATGAGGTTTCAAGAAGAAAAAAAACAGAAATTTTGGTTGTTTTAGAAAAAGGAATTTAGATTTCATTATTTGAAAAGAACCGAATTCCCTCTCCTTTTTTGTTATATCAAAGAGCTTTATTATTAAGTAATTGCTACTCTTATTCTTATATTTTTACTATATTTGAACCACCTTCTAGGTCTATTATGAGGATTTATAAAAAATATATACTAAGTTGTTTTTTACTCTTCAACTTTGTAGGATTTTCCCAGACTAATTTGGTGTCTAATCCTGGCTTTGAGAATCATACCCTATGCCCAACTTTTATGTTGCAATGGGACAGATGTATAGGTTGGTTAAACTGTAATGGTAATGTTGGGAATGGTTTGTGGGGAACTCCTGATTATTTTCATACTTGCGGTACAACTTCTTTGCCCTATAATCCTGTTCCTCCTAACACAGGCAATGGTTTTTGTAATCCACACACTGGTTCTGCAATGATGGGATTAGTTTGTTATAATCCACCTTATCCAAATTACAGAGAGTATATTTCAAGGCAGTTAGATTGTCCGATGACGCCTGGAAATACTTATACCGTTAGTTTTTGGATAACAGCGTCCTCTGCTCCAACTGTAAAGTATAATTCTAGTCATTTTGGAGTTTATTTATCAGGAATATATCCTGTTCAAACAACTTATCAAGTGATGAATTATATTCCACAATATGAAATTACAACAGTGATTAATAATACAACTTGGCAGCAACATACATTTACATTAACACCAACATCCAATTTAAATTACATCACTTTAGGCTGTTTTAAAAATGAATCTACAGTTGTAGGTGTTTTAACCACTCCTTCGGCTAGTCAGCCGTATTCTAATTATTTTATTGATGATATTGAAGTTTTAAGTTCTGTTTCTTCTGGTACAATTTCGACATCGTCCTCAGTAATAAATGCTAAATGCTTTGGTTTAGCAAATGGTAGCGCTACGTTAACAGCTACAGGAAGTAGCAATAATTACTTATGGAGCCCAGGAAATTATACGACGGCTTCTGTTAATAATTTAAGTGCTGGTATTTATACAGTTACAATTAGTGATGGTGCTTGTAACACAACTACAACTTCGGTTACAATTACTCAACCTTCATCTTTAACAAGTAGTTTAACATCAACTTCTTATTCAGTTTGTAAAAATCAATCAATTACTTTAAACTCTTTTGTTTCAGGAGGTACTCCTTCTTATTCTGTTAATTGGAATACGGGAGCTACAAATACAAGTAGTATAATTGTAAGCCCAAGTGTTACAAGTGTATATAGCTATACGGTAACTGATGCAAATTTATGTACAAAAATACAAACGCTTTCCATTTCAGTTCAAAATCCAATTGCAAACTTTAGTGTAGCAAGCACGCCTTGTTCTGGAACTGCAACGTTTACTAATGTAAGCACAGGTAGCAGTAACTATAATTGGACATTAGGTAACGGAAGTATTTCATCAACATCTAATCCTGGTGTTCAAACATATTCTTCATCAGGAACTTATACCATTCAACTTAACACTTCGAGTTCATTAGGTTGCCTCGATTCAATTATAAAAACAGTTAATATTACAGTACCTACAACAGTTGCAATATCTCAAACGGCATCATCAATTCTTTGTTTTGGAGGTTCAAGTTCAGCTACAGTAAATCCAGTTGGAGTAGGCCCATTTACATATTCTTGGAGTCCTTTAACTAACGCCACTTCTGTAGCTAATAATTTATTAGCAGGAAATTATACGGTAAATGTGTCAAGTCCTAGTTGTGAAACTGGATCATTGGTTATTAATATTACTCAGCCGTCACAGCTAAATACAACATTAACAGCAACTTCATATTCGGTTTGTAAAAATCAACCAGTTACTTTAAATTCTATTGTTTCAGGGGGTACTCCTTCTTATTCTGTTAATTGGAATACGGGAGCTACAAATACAAGTAGTGTAACTATAAGCCCAAGTGTAACAAGTGTTTATAGTTATACGGTAACCGATGCAAATTTATGTATAAAATCACAAACGCTCTCTATATCAGTTCAAAATCCAATTGCAAACTTTAGTGTAGCGAGTACGCCTTGTTCTGGAACGGCAACTTTTACTAATGTAAGCACAGGTAGCAGCTCTTATATTTGGACATTTGCTAACGGAAATACTTCTTCATTATCAAATCCTGGCGCTCAAACGTTCACGTCTTCAGGAATTTATACAGTTCAATTAAATAGCAGTTCTTCTTTAGGATGTTTGGATTCAATTGTAAAAACAATTAATATTTCTGTACCCTCAACAGTGTCGATGTCTCAAACATCTTCTTCTATCTCTTGTTATGGCGGTTCAAGCTCAGCTACGGTTAACCCAGTTGGTGTAGGACCATTTACATATACTTGGAGTCCTTTAACTAATACCACTTCTGTAGCTAATAATTTATTAGCAGGAAATTATACAGTAAATGTTTCAAGTCCTAGTTGTGAAACTGGATCATTGGTTATTAATATTAGTCAGCCGTCACAGCTAAATACAACATTAACAGCAACTTCATATTCGGTTTGCGAAAACTCTAGTACTAGTTTAATGGCAGCTAACATTGGTGGTACTCCTAGTTATTCGGTTAATTGGAATACAGGGGAAACTAATACGAATTCAATTACAATAACACCAACCGTAACTTCTATATATACCTATACAATCACGGATTCTAATAGTTGTACTAAAACCCAAACTGTTCAAATTAATGTAGAATCTACATTAGCTGGTTTTATAAATTCGACGCCTGCATGTAATAGTTTAATTTCATTTACTAATACCAGTACAAATTATGCAACTTGTTTTTGGAATTTTGGAGATGGACAAACAAGTAATTCAAATACAGTTACTAGTAATAATTATGTATCAAGTGGTATTTACACGGTTAGCTTAATAAGTTCAACAATTAATGGTTGTAAAGATACGATAGAACAAACAGTAAATATTAATGCCAATTTTTTAAACTTAGATTTTGATTATTCTGTAAAGACAAGCAAGTGTATAGACTCTTTATTTTTTGTGAATAATAGTCAAGGGGCTACGTCTTATGTTTGGAATTTTGGTGATGGAAATACAGGTTCTCAAATATCACCTTCACATACTTATTCTTCGGGAGTTTTTAATGTAACTCTTGTTGGTTTTAATCCCAATTGCTTAGATTCCATTACAAAAGAAATTGTTATTAACGATTCCTATAATTCAAGCAATGTAAATACTCCTAATGTTTTTACTCCAAATGGAGATGGTGCAAATGATGTATTTGATTTTAAAGTAATGTCAAAATGTGAGGATTTTATATTTGAAATTTTTGATAGATGGGGATTATCTATATTTAAAATGACTGATGGAAAACAAACGTTTTGGGATGGTAGAACAACAAGCGGTAAGGATGTAACAGATGGCACTTATTTTTACATTATGATTACTGAAAGTGATAATAAATTTAAAGGAACAGTAACCTTATTTAGATAAAAAATTGATAATAATTTTTGATTATGACAACAACAACTAAAGAACAAGTAAAAGAATATTACGATACGTTTAAAGAACACCAAAAGCAATTAGGAATTAACATCAGACATCGTACTATTATAAAAAATTTGAAAGCAGTAGGTTTGAAGCCAAATTCTAATGTATTAGAAATTGGTTGTGGAATTGGTACTGTGAGCCATTTAATTTTAAAATACATTACTGAAGGTAGTTTTGTAGGTTTAGATATTAGTTCTGAGAGTATTAAAATGGCTCAACGATTTAATGCGTTTCATAAAAAGGCAGAATTTATGGTAAACGACATGAGTAACTTTACTCATCAAACGAAGTTTGATTTTGTTGTTTTTCCTGATGTTTTAGAGCACATCCCCGTTGAGCAACATGCAAATATATTTAAAACAATTTCAGAGTTAACCACTCCTAATGCAGTTGTTTTAATTAACATTCCAGAGCCACATACTTTAGATTGGCACAGAAAACACATGCCTGAAGCTTTGCAAATTATAGATCAAGCACTTTCGATGAAAGACATGTGTAATAACTGCTATCCTTATGGTTTTTATATGTTTTCTTTAACACCTTATTCTCTTCAGTATGAAGAAGAAGATTATTTGAGTATTGTTTTAAAGAAAGAGTTTGTGAGAGAGAAACTCACCAAAAAATCTAAAATTAAACTAAGTGTCGATAATTATAAAAGTAAGTTGTAGTTTGTGAAAACTATCAAGGTTTTATATTGGGATGTTGGTAAATCCAGTTTTGTATTAAAAGATTTAAATATATTAAACACTGAATTTAAAGTTTTTGACTATACTTTTAAAGCAAAGAATAATTTTTTAATAGTTATTGAGTTTACCAAACAATTTTTTATTACGGTATATAGGGCATTCTCATGCGATATCGTGATTTGCCAATTTTCTGGTTATCATAGTTTAATCCCATTGTTTGTGTTTAAATTATTTAGAAAAAAAAGAATTATAGTTGCCGGAGGCACAGATTGCGTGGCCTTTCCATCCATTAAATATGGAAATTTTCAAAAGAAATATTTAAAATGGTTTACGAAAAAATCGTTTCAATTATCAAATTTTATTTTGCCAGTAGATGAAACATTAATTCAATATGATTATACATATCAAAATAGTGATTTCAAAAAACAGGGCTATAGAACTTTTATAGAGCACTTGAGTGCTATTGATAAAGTAATTTATAATGGGTACGATTACAATCTGTTTAAAATTCTTGATTCACCTAGAAAACATAAATCATTTTTAACCGTAGGAGCTAATTTAAATACACCATTTGGTCCAAAACTAAAAGGGATTGATCTTATAATTGAAGTTTCAAAATTATTTAAAGATTGCACATTTGCCATTGTTGGAGGTAAAGGACTTAACGAAAACAATGTGCCTGAAAATATTATTCTTTTAGATAACATTCCAAATGCTGAGTTACCTATATTATATAATCAGTATGAGTTTTATATGCAACTTTCTATGTCTGAAGGATTTCCTAATTCTTTGTGTGAGGCAATGCTATGCGGTTGTATTCCTATTGTAAGTAAAGTTGGAGCAATGCCAAAAATTATTGAAAATACTGCCGGATATGTTTTAGAACAAAAAGATATTGAGAAACTTAAACAAATTCTGGAAGATATTAAAAGTGTTAGTATAGAACCTGAACAAAGAATTGTAGCGAGAAATAAAATTATGACACACTATACTATTGAGAATAGAAAAGAAAAATTAATTAGTTTAATAAAATCTTTTAGCAAATAATTAAATGGTAGAATATAAATTTGAGCGTATAAGTGAAAATAACTTAACTCATTTAATTACATTGTACAAAAATGCTTTTGGAATTGATGTTTCATTAGATTTTCTAATAAAAAAATATACTACAAAAGAATTTGGAGCAGCATATATAGGCTTTTTAGCAATTACTAAGGATAATATACCAGCAGCTTATTATGGAGTTTTCCCTATTGTTTCAGAATTTAAAAGTAACAAAATATTGTGCGCCCAGTCAGGAGATACAATGACTCACTCTGACCATAGAGGAAAAGGCCTTTTTGTAGAACTTGCTAAAAAAACCTACGAACTAGCAAAACAAGAAAACATTAAATTTATTTATGGTTTCCCAAATCAAAATTCATATTCAGGATTTATGAAGAAGCTATACTGGAAACATGATATAGATTTAAATCTGTATTGTATTAAAGTGAAAACTTTGCCAGTAGCAAAAGCTATTAAAAAAATGGCTTTTTTACAAAGCTTTTATATGTTTTATGTTAATTTGATTTGTATGTTTTACAAATCGGGATCTTTTGGTTTCAAAAATTCACTTTCATATGAGAGTAGTGGATGTATAGTTCACGACGACACTTTTTTCAATTATAAAAATTATTTTAAAACAAAATTTTTAAAAATAAAAGAAAAAAATGTTTGGTTTAAAATTGATGGTAGATTATGGATTGGCGATATAGAACATTCAACTGAAGATGAATTTAATCAAATCATGAATTCCTTAAAAAGAGTAGCTTTTTTTCTTGGTACTAATGAAATACATTTTCATACTAATCCAGCCACCAAGTATGATTTCTATATGCAAAAGCTTGGTAAATTAAAGAATACAAACCCTGTAGGTTATTTAGATTTAGAAAGTGGCATAGATATGAGAGGAATTAAGTTTCAATCTGGCGATTTTGACACATTTTAAAACCCTGAGTTATTAAATTGTTTATTTATTAAAATTTTATTTGTGTCTAAACTAGTAGAATTACTAATACTATATCTACTTCTTATTCGGTTATCATTCTTATCCTGCTCATTTTTAAATGTAACAGCAAGTTGATATTTGTACCCAACTTGTTCAGCAATATTTTTTACAGAATCTGAATAGTCTCCATCAGGATAGCCGATGCTTAAAACAGGTTTTCCTGTAATATCTTCTAGTATTTTCTTTGATTGTTGTAATTCCTCTCTGACTAATTCAGTATTAATATTTGATAAGTTGTAATGTCGATGAGTATGTGATCCGATTTCTATGAGAGGAGATTTTGACATTTCTTTAATTTGTTCTTTGTTACAAAATGCAACGAGCTCAGGATTTATATTTTTCAGAATCTGTTTTATATTGTATTTAGTTATAAATTTATCAAAAGTCTCTTGCCGCTCTGGTCCCATAGCTTTTACATAATCATAAATTGTAATATTTGTTTTTATGTTAATTAAAGTGCCGTTAATGAATTTAAATTCCTCGTCATTAAAAATTATTTGTTCAGTGGGATTTTTTATTTTAAGTGCGTCAAAAATCTCTGGCCATAAACAGTAATCTTTAATTTCAAAGCTTTCTGTAGTTATGTAAAAAGTCGCTGGTATATTATATTTTTTCAATATCGGCCAAGCAAGCGTGTAGTTATTCAAATATCCATCATCAAATGTGATAGCTACTCGTTTTTTATTTTCATTTTTATTTACAAAGATATCATGAACGCTTACTATTTCGAAATTGTTCTTCAAGTAAATGACTAATGACTCAAATTGAGTTACAGGCATATGTCTTTTGTTAATAGTGCTTTTGAAATTTGAAACCCCATGAAAGCACAAAATTAAGTTGTCGTTTTTTGATTTTTTTGACAATAATTTTTCAATACCAAGTCCAGTAATTAATGGAAAAGCAATATTTTTAGCAATATTTTTTACTATTAGCATAAATACAAAAGTATGATTAAATTTAAAAAAAATATACGGAATTGGGAATAATAGCTAAACAAGGCATATTAAATAGTGTATTCAGTTACATTGGCGTGTTGTTAGGGTTTTTAACCATTGTATATGTGCAGCCAATTTTCCTAAAATCTACTGAAATTATAGGATTAACAAGAATATTGGTTTCCTTTTCTTTTATGGCAGCTATTTTTATTCCATTAGGCATGGGTTCAGTTACGGTTCGCTTTTTCCCTGATATAAAAAATCCTGAAAACAAGCATCATGGCCATTTCTTTTTAATGTTTCTATTTTGTTTAATAGGATCCGCATTTTTAAGTCTATTTTTTGCTCTATTTAAAGATAGTATTACAGCTTTTTATCATGATAAGTCACCATTATTCAATGAGTTTTATTATTTAGTTTTTGTTTTCCCATTTATATTAGCCTTGATAATGGTTTATAATATTTACTCGGCATCTTTGTATAAAACTGCCTTTACTGTTTTTTTAAATGAAGTATTACTTAGAGTGCTTCAAATTGGGGCAATTTTTATCTATTATTTTGGTTATTTTGATTTACAACAATTTATTTTAGCATTTGTATCGGCGTATTTAATTCAGCTAATATTATTAATGGGTTATATATATAGAATAGATAAATTTTCTTATAAGATAAATTGGTCATTTTATAAAACATTTTTTTCTAACAGAGTAATTTTGTTTTCTGTTTTAATGGTTTTCACATCATTTGCTTCTATTGGAATTAAAATGATTGATCAGGTAATTATGGGGCATTATTTAAGTCTTTCTTCAATTGGAATTTATGCTACAAGTATTTTTATGGTTTCTATTATGGAAGTACCAATTAATAGTTTAGAGAGAATTTCAAACACTGTGGTAGCAAACTCATGGGCTATTAATGATTTAGATAATATAAAAAAAATTTATTATGACTCAGTAAGAGTGTTAATGCTTATTGGCGGTTATTTATTATGCGGTTTAATTTGTTGTTCAAATAGTATTTTTCAAATTTTACCTGAAGAGTTTGAAATAGGTAAAAACTGTATGATTGTCATGGCTTTATGTTCTTTTGTAAATTTGTCTACTGGTATTAATACTACAATTATTGCAACTTCGCATAAATATTTTGTTATCTCTTTGTTTTTGTTTGTGCTTATATCTACTAGCATTATTACAAATAGTTTATTGATTCCTACTTACGGAATAGTAGGTTCTGCATATTCCACATTTATTTCAATTGGTACATATAATCTATTAAAAGTAATTTATTTGTGGTATCGATTAAAAATGTTGCCGTATAATAAAACAAGTATTATTATTTTATTGACGATTATCTTAACTTTTTTGCTTGTATATTTTATACCCGATAATTCAAACCCTTATGTTAATATTTTCATCAAAGGTTTTTTAATTACAATTATCTTTGCTTTTGCTACCATTAAATTTAAATTGGCTGATGAAGTTGTTTCTAAAATTAGTTTTTTAAAGAATATTAAACTGTGAAAAAAGTCCTCATCATAACCTATTATTGGCCACCAACTGGTGGAGCAGGGGTACAGCGTTGGCTGAAGTTTAGTAAATATTTTCAAAAATTTGGTTGGGAACCTGTTATTTATACACCTTCTAATCCTGATTTTCCAATTAATGATGATACATTACTAAAAGATGTGCCTCAAAATATAACCATTCTCAAAACTCAAATCACAGAACCTTATGATATCTATCGTAAGATAATGAGAAAGAAAAAAACAGAGACAGTTAATCAAGGATTTTTATCTGAAGGAAAAGAAAACACATTAATGCAATCTGCAATGATTTTGGTACGAGGTAATTTTTTTATCCCTGATGCACGTAAGTTTTGGATTAAACCTTCAGTATCTTATTTATCAGACTATATTCAAAAAAATAAAATCGATGCCGTTATTAGTACTGGTCCACCGCATAGTATGCACTTAATTGCGATGGGCTTAAAACAAAAATTTAATTTGCCATGGATTGCTGATTTTAGAGATCCTTGGACACAAATAGATTTTTATAGCCAGTTAAAATTATCTTCTTGGGCAGATAATAAGCATAAGAAATTAGAGAATCAGGTTTTGACGCTAGCAAATAAAGTTGTTACAGTTAGCCCAACCTGCGGAACAGATTTAGAAAAACTAGGAAGCAGAAAAGTAGATGTTATTACTAATGGTTTTGACACAGATGATTTTTTGTTTAGTAACGATTTAAAAATGCTAGATGGATTTTTGTTTCATCATGTAGGTGCTTTAAATAAAGATAGAAACCCTTATACATTTTGGAAAGTGTTAGGTGATTTATGTAAAGAAAATGCGAATCTTAAAAAAGATTTAATTATTAAGTTTACTGGCAAAACAGATGCTATTGCTTTTGAAAGTTTAAAGCAACATGGCATTTTAGATAATGCTCAAAAAACAGATTATTTGCCTCATAGTGATGTCGTTAAATTAATGGTGCAATCGCCTGTGTTATTATTACCATTGAACAATACCCCCAATAATGGCGGTGTATTGTCGGGAAAGTTATTTGAATATCTAGCGGCTAAGCGTCCTATTTTTGGTATTGGTTTGCCAGATGCAGATGCAGCGGCAATATTAAAAGAAACACAAGCAGGAACAATGGTTCACTTTGATGATTATGAAGGAACAAAAAAAGCTGTATTGGAATTATATCAAAAATACAAATCCAACCAACTTTTTATAAATTCAACTTCTATTGATAAATACTCTCGAGAGAATTGCGCTAAGGATTATGCGTTGCTTTTAGATGAGATTACTAAATAGATATTTTAAAATTAACCACATAGGCACATAGATTTGTAGCTGTGAAAAGAATAAGAAGGTGATATAAGTAAACAGAAAAAGGAACTGTAGCTTCCTACTATGTTTTCTATACTTCTACTTCTCCTTTTGATTTTTTTCTATGTTCCTATGTGGTTAAAAAAATATTCAAGTAGGAACAACACTTCACTTTTGTTGGATGAAATAATAAAGAGGTAGTGAATTCCTACCTCTTTATTTGTTAATTTTACATTATTAATTAGGGTTCACTCAAAAAGTCCAACATTAAATTTAGGATAAAATACTTTCAATAAAGTATTTATTATTTTATCTGTTATAATTTCAATAAAAGTATGGACGTGCTGTTGCACC
>JBKJPW010000155.1:0-5333 GCA_046594225.1 Bacteroidia bacterium | reverse complement strand
GCTTCTAAAGCATAACGAATATCTAAAGCCAAGAAATCACTTTGTATATGAGTACTTAATCCTTCGTTTACTTTTATCAAAGCAGCTTGCGCATTGTTTAACGAACTAACGTGGCGCGAATTGGTGACGATAGTATCGGTAGTGTTTACCGTGCGTGTATCAAACAAGCTTACTAGCTTTGCTTTTAATACATCAATATTTTTATGTTCTTTTGCGGATATAAATTGAATAGCTGGCACATCTGCAAACTCTTGTTTCAGTTCTTCTAAATTTTCGAAATCAATTTTATTTCCAACTACCAATAATTGCGAAGTACCAATATGATCTTTAATCACATTCATTTCCAATTCCAAATCTCCCCTACTCAACTCATGCGTATCGAACAAATAAATAATAATGGCCGATTTTTTAATCACTTCAAAGGCTTTATTCACACCAATTTGTTCAATCACATCGGTGGTAGTTCTAATACCAGCCGTATCAATAAATCTAAATAATACGCCCTCAATAATTAATTCGTCTTCAATTGTATCGCGGGTTGTACCTGGTATTTCGCTTACTATCGCTCTGTCATCATCTAACAATACATTTAATAAAGTAGATTTGCCGGCATTGGGTTTTCCAACAATAGCAACTGGAATTCCATTTTTAATAACGTTACCTACTTCAAAACTTGAAATCAATTTTTCAATAATTCCTAAAATAGTATTGATTAGTTTTTTTAAATCCGTTCTATCAGCAAACTCCACATCTTCTTCACTAAAATCCAATTCCAATTCAATTAACGACGCAAAGTTTAACAAATTCTCACGCAACACAGAAATTTTATTACTAAAACCACCACGCATGTGTTGCATCGCTACCTGATGTGAGGTTGCCGAATTACTAGCAATTAAATCAGCCACGGCTTCTGCCTGACTCAAATCTAACTTCCCATTTAAAAATGCTCTTAAGGTATATTCGCCTGGCTGTGCTGGTCGCGCTCCATGCTTAAATAAAACTTGTAAAATTTGTTGTTGTATAAACATTGAACCATGACAACTAATCTCCACAATCTCTTCGCCCGTATAAGTATTTGGTGCTTTAAATATAGTCACCAACACCTCATCAATAATTACATCATTTTCTACAATTAGTCCAAAATGAGCCGTGTGACTAGCTTTATTAGAAAGTATTTTATGTTTTAAAGATTTTGTATAAAATACGTTTTCGCATATTAAAATAGATTTTGGTCCGCTTAATCTAATTACGGCAATAGCCCCAGCACCATGAGAAGTTGCTAAGGCTGCAATTGTATCGTTATTCAAGGTATAGTTTGCCATTAAAACAAATTTATTAATTATTGCGACTTGGAGCAATTCATGTTCATAAGATTTGCCAATTGCTTTAACAGTAAATTAACTTTTATTCTATAAAACGTAATATTAGTGGGAAACTTTTCTTACTATTCCTCTGGTAATGAAGCCACTGTTTAGTTCAGAAATTCCAACTAGAAAATATACTATTACAAATTAAAACAACGATGACTGGTAAATAAAATAAGCATTAAGTATCACGTACAATGCTAATACAATAACGGCTGCCCTGTTATCAAAACGATTTGCCCTTGCTATATCCTGTTTTTTTATCTGGTTGAGAGCGTGAACGGTGCAAACGATCACTACAAATATAAAGAACAAGGTAATGCCGTGCAGCATGTCAACCAATGTAAAAGAAGAAGATTCAGGGAGTGAAGAATCAATGACGTATTTATTTCCAATTACTGCAAACAATGATCCTACACTTAAACCAAAACGCGACTCAATGCTATCTGCGTGAATAAAGAAACAAACATATGCAATAAAAAAGGCAAGGTACATTCCAATAAACATTTTCCAGAACAAACCCATCGCATTACGATGCAGGCCAATGTTTACATTATATGAAGCATATTCAGAATGAGGTTTTGAAAGCCGCTCATCACCAAAGGCTGTTTCATAGGCTTTTATGTTTGTATTAACTTTAAAGCTATCAATAGTCCAGCCATGAAGGGTGAAACGAGGATCAAAATACTTACCAAATGTATCGGCAGCAAACACTAATGCCTTGGAGTCGTATTGCGAGTTCTCAATGGAGAGTGCTAATTTTTGACGATCGAATGGAAAGTTACTAATCTCCCAGGAATCTTTCATTACGCATTGCAGTTTCATTAATAAATACACTTGGTTATCTGAAGTATCCACTGTAGAAAAAGATTTAGTAACAGTTTTTGCGTGAGGCACTTCCAGATTTTGCACAAAATCAAATTCCGCGTTTTTATATTTTAACCAAAGCCAGAAACTAACAGTATACTCTTTTTGTTTGAAATCTATATCATGAATGCTGGTAATGTATATGCCAGAGTAAACTGTATCCGGAATTTCATTCTGAGCAAATACCTTTTGGGAAAAGAAGCTATTTAAAGTTAATATAAGAAAAATAAAACTAAAACATTGCATAAATTAAATATTGATAGGGACAAAGATAGACATTTGAGGATAGTTTTATTTTTTTACGTCTAATTTCTTCTAATACTTTTTTTAGAGAAATTAATTGTAGTTTATTTCTTACAGACATTTACAAGCTAAGCTTTTCCTCAAATCCTACAGACAACGTTTTCGAAAAAACAACCATAAATGAAAACCAGAAGATTGCTGTTTTTTTAATTCTTCATATTATTTTCTAAGCAGGCACTATCTTAACTATATCGATGCGATTTTTTACATTATAATTTTTAATAGTTACATAAATCCCACTTTACAGTAGAAAGTATGAAGATTGGTTTAACTTTACAAAAAACATTATTAAACAATAAAACTAAATCAATTATGAAAAAAATTCTTCTACTAACCGCATTTGCAGGCTTATCAATGGTATCTTGTAAGAAAGACAGAGTTTGTTCTTGTAGCGATTCCAACGGAACATCAACAACTACATTGGTAAATGTATCAAAAGCTCAAGCTAAAGCTAACTGTATCAGTACTTCACAAACAGAAAACGGAATAACTTACAGCAATACGTGTTCATTAAACTAATTCAAAAAAAATGAAAAAAATCATACTCATGTTGGCCGTTATTAGTTTAACATTGCCTTCATGTAAAAAAGACAGAGTTTGTGAATGCAAAACCTCAACTGTGGTAGTCAATAGTAATAATACAAATTCCTCATATCAGGTTAATGATATTGTTTATTTAAATACCACAAAGCGTACGGCCAAATTAGCCTGTATACATAGCAAAACAGTTAATGTGAATACAAATACTACGGTTACCACAGAGAATGACTGTATGTTAAAATAAGCTCAAATTGAATTAAAAAAAACCGGTTACTTGATAGTAATCGGTTTTTTTGTTGTTTGCAGAGTCCAATACAAAATTTGCATCATTTTACTCTTGATGATGAGTTCAAATATGCTAAGCAATATTGAGTTGATTTTCTGTGAAATATTAAACTCTCGCTTATCAAAACGATAAATATTGAAAAAATTAGCCTTGGTCTAATAAAAACATGAAATATTATCTGAAATAACATTTTTTGATTAAATTAGCGCATCAAAATAAAAGTCACAAATTCAACAAATATCTAAATAACAAATAATATGGGCGTTTTAGTCGGCAAAAATTCAAAAGTTATAGTTCAAGGTTTTACGGGTGGAGAGGGGACTTTTCATGCAACACAAATGATTGAATATGGAACTAATGTAGTAGGTGGAGTAACTCCAGGAAAAGGTGGTACTACTCACTTAGAAAGACCAGTGTTTAACACTGTTCAAGATGCTGTTGATAAAGCAGGTGCCGATGTATCTATCATTTTTGTACCGGCTGCTTTTGCTGCTGATGCTATTATGGAAGCTGCTGATGCAGGTATTAAAGTTATTATTTGTATTACTGAAGGCATTCCTGTTAAAGACATGATTGCTACGAAAGAATATTTAAAAGGAAAAACTTGTCGTTTAATTGGGCCTAACTGTCCAGGTGTAATTACTGCTGGTGAAGCTAAAGTTGGTATTATGCCAGGTTTCGTATTCAAAAAAGGTCGTATCGGTATTGTTTCTAAATCAGGAACTTTAACTTACGAAGCTGCTGATCAAGTTGCAAAAGCTGGTTTAGGAGTAAGTACAGCAATTGGTATTGGTGGCGATCCAATTATTGGAACACCTACACGCGATGCCGTTGAATTATTAATGAATGATCCTGAAACGGATGCTATCGTCATGATTGGTGAAATTGGTGGAAGCTACGAAGCAGATGCTGCTCGTTGGATTAAAGCTAATGGGAATAAAAAACCCGTTGTTGGATTTATAGCAGGCAAAACAGCGCCCGCAGGTCGTACTATGGGTCACGCAGGTGCAATTGTTGGTGGACATGATGATACAGCACAAGCTAAAATGGATATTATGCGTGAGTGTGGTATTCATGTAGTAGATAGCCCTGCAGCAATTGGAATTACAATGGCGGCGGTATTAAAAGGCGTAAACGCTTAGTTATACAATCATTTTATAAACAAAAAGAAAGGCCGTAGAAAAACGGCCTTTTTTAATTTAATCTCGATACAATGAAAAAAACTACATTAATTATTTTAAGTGTTTTCAGCCTTAACACTTATGCTCAAAACTTTCAATGGGTGAAAGAAATAGGAGGTTTTTCTGCGGTTGCAACAGGTGAGGCTATTACCCTCGATGCGTCTGGCAACATTTATACCACGGGCACCTTTCAGGGTGTTGTTGATTTTGATTCCGGTGCAGGTACTTATACGCTTGCATCCAATGGAGGATCAGGTACTAATGAAATATTTATTACTAAATCGGATGCGTCCGGTAGTTTCATTTGGGCAAAAAAAATCGGAGGCAACACTTTTGCCTTTAGTCATTCTATTGCAGTGGATTTAAATGGCGGTGTATTCATCACAGGTGAGTTCAATGACACCATAGATGCGGACCCTAATGCCGGAACACAAAACATCAATGCCATGGGAATGACTGATATATTTATTTTAAAATTAGATGCCATGGGTAATTTTAGTTGGGTAAAAAAATTTGGAGATGCTTATTCGGATGCAGGAAAAGCCATTAGTGTTGATCCTTCTGGAAACGCATACATTACGGGCAGTTTTAGCGGCACTGTTGATTTTGATCCGGGTACAGGAATATCGAATTTGAGTTCAGGTACTTTTAATAGCTTTATTTTAAAATTAGATGGCGCCGGAAATTTCAATTGGGTTAAATGCCTGGCTGGCGATATTAGTGCTGGCGATGGCATTTAACCCAATTGAAATTTCCGGCGCCATCTAATTTTAAAATAAAGCTATTAAAAGT
>JBKJPW010000152.1:0-14221 GCA_046594225.1 Bacteroidia bacterium | reverse complement strand
GTGTTGCGATGTACTTGTGCACCTTGTGTGTACACAATTATTTTTTCGGGTTTTGATTTAATTGTTTTTTCTGTTTCAGTGGCATTTGCTTTAACAATGGTTAAACAAAACGCAAATAGTATTAGATATTTCATAAAATAGTTTTTTAGGATTTCTATGTAGATGTATAGAAATTAAAAATTCCATAAATTATTTTTACTTTATTTCTTTAATTATGATTTTGTGATGTAAATATAGTTGCGGAAACTAAATTCTATAAGTATTGAATGGCATATTAAAATTTAGCGTATAAATCAATTGGTATCAAAAGCGGAAGCATGAGGGAAGATGATTTGGGCTGTTCGCGAAGCGCTTCAAATCATCAGTTTGATACCATGCAGATTTTAGATAAATTTTAATGAGTCTTGAACTCTTTGTTACTTTCTGTTTCAAGACAGAAAGTAAGATTAATTATCTCGCTAAACTATTATTATAAGGAATACGATTAACAATAGAGCGCCCTAAGGTAACTTCATCCGTATACTCTAATTCATCACCTACAGCAATACCGCGAGCAATAGCAGATAAAGTTAAATTGTAAGGTGCTAGTTTTTTAAAAATAAAGAAGCTAGTTGTTTCACCTTCCATGGTGGCATTTAAAGCCAAAATAATTTCTGTGACTTCTTGTCGAGATACTTTAGATACTAATGAATCAATAGTTAAATTACTTGGACCAATGCCTTCCATTGGAGAAATTAACCCTCCTAGTACATGATACACACCTTTATAAAGACCTGTATTTTCGATAGCCATCACATCTCTGTAATCTTGTACTACACAAACTACTTGTTGATTACGAATAGGATTAGCGCATACATCACAAATATCGTGATCGGAAATAGTATGGCAATTTTTACAAAATTTTAAATCTTGCTTTAACGCTTTTAAAACATCTGAGAAGTTGGCAATATCTTGAGCATCTTGTTTAATTAAATGCAATACATAGCGTAATGCTGATTTTTTTCCAACACCAGGCAAACTCGAAAAATGAGCAACTGCTTGTTCTATTAACTTAGATGAAAATTCCACTTAGTGCGAAGAGTAATTAAATTATTTTACTAATTCAATGTTCATGTTTATTTCGGCCTGATAAGAAACTTTATCAAACACTTCAATATTTTTAGTTACTGGCTTATAACCTGGTGCATCAATCGTCATTTGGTATTTACCTGGAGGTAAAATAACTACAAAACGTCCTGTTGAAGGGTTTGGCAAATAATTACCCACCAATTCTTTGGTGATATTATCATTAACCGAAATAAACACATCACTATATGTTATTTCTGTACCATCTTTAGCCGAAAAACCACCAATAACTACTGAGTAATCACTTTCAACTTCGTTAAATGTGACACGATAAATATCAAAATCTCCTTGCCCACCATTTTTAGCAGAAGCGATGTAACCGTATTTTCCATTTTTAGAAATACGAAAGTTCATGTCATCATCTGTTGTGTTAATTGGGTAACCTATATTTTTTGGACTCGTAAATACATTGGCAGCTTCGTCATAATTAGATTTAAAAATATCATAGCCACCCATACTCGTATGGCCTTTTGATGAAAAATATAATGTTTTACCATCTGGCGCAATATTTGGAAAGTCCTCATCATAAGGTGTATTAATTTCTTTCCCGGCATTCATTGGTTCCGACCACTTTTTATTACTTAATTTTTTACAGATATAAATATCAGTACCACCTAATCCACCTTTTCGGCTACTAGCAAAATACAAAGTATTTCCGTCTGAAGAGATCGATGCCGCAATTTCATCACCACCTGAATTAATTTTCGCGTCTAATTTTTCAGGTTTACCATACATACCTTGTGCATCTAATTTACTCACATAAATATTTCCTTTTCCTAAACCTTCGGGTTGGTACAATAAAATATGATCACCGTTTTCACTTAAACCAATTACCTCTACTCCACCATTTCCTGCATTAATTGGTGCGCCAATAGGACTAGCTTTCATGTACTCACCATTAACTACTCTCGAAATATAAATGGAGTTGTTATAGTTTCCATTCTCCATTTTCTCCGCATTTTTTTCTGGACGTTTGGTGTTGTATACAATAAACGATTCGTTGGAAGTTACAAAAGGATAATAATCAGTATACTCAGAATTAACATTTGTTCCTAAGTTTCTAAAAATCACGTCTACTGGAAATTTCATTAACTCTTTTGCGTTCATACAATGTTGTATTTGTAAATCGGCATCTACCAAATTAAATACAGTTCCTTTAGCATCTGTTTTAAATTTTTTAAAAGCTATTACAGCATCATCAAAACGATTCGCATATTGGTAGGCTCTTCCTAGCAAATAATCAGCATTTGGGTCATGTTTTTCTTTACGAGAAACAATTTCTAAATAAGGTACTGCCTTTCCCTTATTCATACTTTGATTTAAATAACACACACCCACGTTATAGTTATATGATTCATTTCTTGTATCTTCATTTAATAACTGCAAATAATCCGTAAGGGCATCTTCATAATTACCAACTTTCATTTTATTAGCCGCACCTTCGGAAGTAACTTTTGTTAATCCATCCTCTTGGGCAATACTTAAAGAAGTTACACCTGTGAATAAAAGTATAATTAAATGTTTTTTCATTTTTTGAGAAATGTTAAATAATAGAACACTAATTTATACAATTTAGTAGAATTGACACGCTAATGTGAAAAACTGTTGAAATAGTTTGAAAAAAATGCGCCCTATTTGACTAATATTGATATTAAGTACTTATTAAATCTTAAAAACAATGATTTCATACCAAAAATCAATACGATTAGTTATCATTTGCCTATTAACTATTGCCATTACCACTGAATGTGGAGATTCGAAAGAAGACGAAGATAATCGAACTGTATTTAATTACAACGAAATGGCAGGTATATCAGGCTTAGATCCTGCATCTGCTAATAACACTGAAGATATTTGGGGAGTAAACCAATTATATAATGGTTTAGTTCAGCTAAACGATTCGTTACAAGTAAGACCTTGCATAGCAAAAAGTTGGTCTATTAGCGATGATGGCTTAACTTATACGTTTGTTTTAAGAAGCGATGTTTACTTTCATGACAATCAATGTTTTGAAGGCGGCAAAGGAAGAAAAGTTACTGCCAAAGATTTTGTTATTTCTTTTAATCGTTTATATGATGCTCGTGTAAGTAGTGCGGTATCCTTATTATCAAACATCGACCGTACTGAAAAAACGGGTTACAAAGGTTTTACTTCAACCAACGATTCAACACTTGTAGTGTACTTAAAAGAACCTATATCCGCTTTTTTAAGTGTGTTAACCATGAAGTATTTTTCGGTAATACCTTATGAAGCACCCGATTTTTATGGACAAGATTTTAGAAGAAACCCTGTAGGAACTGGCCCTTTTAAATTTAAATTATGGGAAGAAGGTACCAAACTAGTTTTATTAAAAAATGACAAGTATTTTGAATTTGATGGTAAAAATCGCTTACCCTATTTAGATGCTGTTACCATCTCTTTTGTAAAAGATAGAGAAACCGCTTTTATGGAATTATTAAATGGGAAATATGATATGTTAAGTGGTGCTGATGCCTTTAATATTAACGAAGTGCTAGACAAGAATGGTGATTTGGAACCCATTTATAAGGAAAAATTTATCTTACAAAAACAAAACTATTTAAAAACAGATTATTTAGGAATATTAGTAGATGAGAACATTGATATTGTGAAAAAATCTCCATTACGAATCAAAGCTTTAAGAAAAGCCATTAATTATGGGTTTGATAGAGTGAAAATGGTGAAATTTTTTCGAAAAAATATTGGCTACCCTGCAACCGCTGGTTTTATACCAAACGGTATGCCTTCATTTAATGAAAAAATTGTAAAAGGTTATAACTACAATCCTGATAAAGTGCGTCAGTTATTAATTGAAGCTGGTTTTCCTGATGGAAAAAATATGCCTGAAATTACTCTACATACTACTGATAATTATTTAGAACAAACTGAATTCATTCAATCGCAATTAGCCGAAAATAATATTAAAGTAAATATTAGCGTTGATAAGCCCGTTGTATTGCGCCAGGCAGTTGCAGCTTGCGAATATAACTTATTTAAAAAATCGTGGGTAGGAGATTATGCCGACGAAGAAAATTTTATGCATCTATTTTATAGTAAAAACTTTGCTCCTGTTGGGTCAAACTATACGCATTATAAAAACCCAGAGTTTGATGTATTATATGAAAAAGTATTGCGCGAACAAAATCGTGAAGTAAAGAATTTGCTTTACCAACAAATGGATCAAATGTTAATTGATGATGCACCTGTAGTGCCTTTATATTATGACCAAATTATTCGTTTAGTGCATAAAAACATTAAAGACTTAACAACTAATCCAATGAATTTATTGAACTTAAAATTAGTGAAAAAAGACTTGAAGAAAGAGTAATTTAATATTTGGCGTTTCCCGCAGCAAGGCTTTTCGCTACAATCTTTTTTGGCTTCGAGAGCCTCAGCCAGCAAAAGTATTTCCTCTGCAATCTTTAACGCGGCATGTACTATCAAGCATCGCGTGTGTGATTGATAGTATTTGTTTGAGCTCTATATATTTGCTCCATGTATAAGTAAAACACGAGTGTCCAAAGTCCCACCCTGCTGAATATTTTTAATGGGGCACGCTAATAAAACCTTTATCAACATCTTAAAATCATCTTTAAAAACATTTTTTTTATATCCATTCTTAATAGTTATCTTTAAACCTTTGAGAATGTAAGAAGTTGGATATAAAGGAATTAGATAAAATCTCAAAAACGTTACTCAAAGCTATTAAATTATGTGGAAATATTTTTCAGGATTATTATTAAGAAATAAAGCAATTTTTACAACCGTTGTATTATTAATTACAGCGTTAATGGCTTATCAAACCTCTAAGGTTGAATTATCATACGATTTTGCTCAAATTTTACCTGATACCGACAGTACTTTTATTGAATATCAAAATTTTAAAAAACATTTTGGGGAAGATGGTAATGTAATGGTAATGGGCTTTGAGGACAAAGACTTATTCCAATATCAAAAATTTAATGATTGGTATGAATTAAGTAAAACCATTAAAAACATTCAGGGAATAAAAGATTTAATGTCGGTGCCAACTGTATTTAAATTTGTGAAAAATGATAGTTTAGAAAAATTTGATTTTATTCCTTTGATCAAACATCCTATTAAAAACCAACAAGATGTTGATAGCATTAAAGCTGATTTCTTAAATCTTCCTTTTTACGAAGGTATTATTTACAATAAGGAAACTGGTGCCAATGTAATGGCCATAACCTTTACAAAAAAGGATTTAAATTCAAAGCGCCGTTTAGAAATTGTTGCAGAAATTAAACTTTTGGCAGATGCTTTTGCTGCCAAACATCATGTAGAAATGCATTATTCGGGTATGCCTTTTATTCGTTCTCAAATTATGACAAAGGTATCTCATGAAATGACTTTGTTTTTAATTTTAGCGATTTTAGTAACTGCTTTAATTTTATGGGTGTTCTTCCGTTCGGGCAGTGTGGTATTTTTCTCTCTAATTATTACAGCGGTTGGCGTGTTATGGTCGATGGGAACCATGCATTTGTTTGGTTATAAGATTACTATTTTATCAGGGCTGATTCCGCCATTAATTATGGTAATTGGTTTACCAAACTGTATTTTCTTAATCAATAAATACCAAAGCGAGTTCGTGGCTCATGGTAATAAAATAAAAGCCATTACACGTAGTATTGAAACGATTGGTGTTACTTTATTTTTAGCAAATATTACTACGTCTATTGGTTTTGGTGTATTGTACTTTACTAAAAGTATCATGTTAGTAGAGTTTGGTTTGGTGGCCTCAATTAGTGTTATGACTACTTATTTAATCACTTTAGTGTTAGTGCCAGTTGTATTGGTTATGCTGCCAACACCAAAAGAAAAACACACCAAACACCAAGATGGTAAAATCATCAATAAAGCTTTGGATATGGTGGATCATTTGGTACAAAATAGACGTATAGCTATTTATATCACGACAACTGTTATTACCATTATTTGCTTTTGGGGGATGAGTTTTATTGATATGAATGGTTATGTGGTAGATGATTTACCAAAGAAAGACCCAATTTATACCGACTTACATTTTTTTGAAAAAAACTTTAATGGCGTTTTACCTTTTGAAATATCGGTAGATACCAAAAAAGAAAATGGATTGTTTGCTGATAATGCCAAAGCTTTATATAAAATTAAAGCTATGCAAAAAATGTTAGAGAACTATCCTATCTTTTCAAAACCACTATCAATTGTAGAGGCTATAAAGTTCTCGTACCAAGCTTATAATGATGGTAATCCAAAATATTACAGATTACCAGGAGTATCCGATTTAAAAACACTATCTGAGTACTCTGGTTCTTTAAAAGGACAAAACAATAAATTGTCAAAATTTTTAGATAGCACTAAGCAAACTACTCGCATTAGCTATCAAGTATCGGATATTGGTTCTAAAAAAATGAAAGAGTTGATGATAATTGTGCGCCCTAAGATTGATTCCATTTTTAATGAAACCGGTTATAAGGTAAGTTTAACTGGACATAGTTTAGTGTTTTTAAAAAACAACGATTATTTATTATCTAACTTATTAGAAAGTTTATTAATTGAAATTATTTTAATTGCCATAGTAGGTATTGCTTTGTTCCGTTCGGTACGAATTATTATTTTATCGAAGTTACCATGCTTAATACCTTTGGTAATTACAGCCGGTATTATGGGTTTTTTAGATATTCGTTTTAAACCCTCTACTATTTTAATTTTCAGTATCGCCTTTGGTATAAGCTCCGACGGCACTATTTATTTTTTAACGAAATACCGTCAAGAACTAAAAAAACTGAGCGATGCTCCAATGGCTATATCAGCTGCCATTAAAGATACCGGCTTAAGTATGGTATACACATCTATCATTTTATTTTGTGGCTTCTCTATTTTTGCAGCATCAAGTTTTGGCGGCACGGTTGCATTAGGCGTATTGGTATCATTAACTTTATTAATATCCATGTTTACCAATATTATTTTATTACCAGCTATCTTATTATCTATCCATAAAAAATCGATGAAAAAAGAGATTGTGGATAAGCCCTTGATTGATATTGAAGACAGTTTGCAGTAGATTCAATTATATATAAAACAAAAAAACGCCATCAATTGTATAACTGATGGCGTTTTTATATTTAACATATTCTGGCAGAAGATTTATGCGTCGAGCATAACATAGATAGTATTAAAGTAGATACTAATTTTGATAATACCCCCATGTTTAAAATTTTGGATAAATTAAACTACAGCTATTGTGGCGAAATCTTCTTTATTGGTGCCCCACAAAAGCCTACGGAAAAATAATTGATAGAGCTTAACCTTCCGAGTTTTAATTTAATGTAATTTTACAATTTAACCCGTGTCAACTTTTTTCAGGACTAGCTACAATAATTTATTTTTTCTTTTTATTAATAATTTCTTTTATTTCTTCTGCTTTTGTATAATCTTCTTTTGCAGCAGCTTCGTTCATTAGTTTGGTTAACTCCTCTATTGTTTTATTTTCCAGAGAGTTAGGATCAGAAAGTTTACTTTTTTCAATAGCTTCGCGTTTTTTAATTTCATTTTTAATTACTTCAGCTTTTTCATAGTCTTCTTTAGCAACCGCTGCATTTAATAATTCTTTTAGTTGAGCATCATTATATTTGTCAAATTCACTAGTTGAGGATTTACGTTTATCTAGTTCTTTTTGAATAGCAAGCATATCGTCTAAATTTTTAGAATCTTTTTGAGCCTGAAGCAATGCAGCATCTGTATACGTTGAATAATCAATATTTACTTTAACTGGCGTTTTTTGAGTATTATTTTTAATGGGTTCAGGTGCTTTTGTTTTTTCTTTTTTCTCCTTAGGTACTTTTGGAGCTTTTGGGTCTTTCCATCTTCTTGTATTTATTAAATCAAATCTTAATACTAGTTGTAAAGAATTGTATTGAGAAGCTCTGTATTTACCTCCATATTCATCAACAAAGCCAATGGCAGTATTTGAACCTAAGTCTTCATCTTTTAAAGCTCCTATTGATCTAATATTATACTTATACCTTAAACTTAAATTTAAACGATTTGTAAAATTATAGCCATAGCCTATATTTAATCCCAATGAGTGTAAGTCACTCTGAAATGACCCTAAATCTATTGCCATATATGGGCCAAAAACGATATAATGTTTTTGCTTTATAAACTTAAAATAATTATTTATTCCAAATTCTAATGACGCCACTTTTAAACCGCCCTCTGAATACAACGAAGGGACTTTAAATCGGTCAACATTATACGTAACAGGAACTTCAAAGCCATAGCCTTTTGTTTGAAACCCAATTCCAAGACCAGCTCTATAACCAAACGCATTTTTTAGTTCATAACTAGTAGAAGTATTAAAATTAGCTGCGCCGTAATAGGATGAATATTTATACACTAAACCATAATCACCACTCGTTAAAGCTCTATTGCCTCCAGCTATCGCAGTTAAAACAAAACCACTTGATAAAACTTTACCTTCGTGGTCATTTTTTTTAGAGTTTGTTTTTTTAATTTCAGGAGTTACAGTTTTTGTTGGTTCTGTTTTTGGTTGACTTGAATTCTGTCCTTCTTTTGATCTATCAATTAATAGAGTTGATTGAGCATTACTAAACGATAGGTTAAGTACAAAAAGGAGAAGTATATATATAATTTTTTTCATTTACGTAAATTTTATATTTTTTTGGTAAAAGGGATTAATAAATTAAAATTTTCTGATGGCTCTTACATAACCAAGAGACCCTTTTGTATTACTTGAATTTGTTCCTGAACTGAAACCTTTTCTGTATGCCGTTGTTGAAGTTATTTCAGTTGAACTCCAATAATATACGGTTAGATTTAAGCCAGATATTACTGTTCTTTGATTGTATAGTTCAGTTAATTCATCTATAGAAGGTAAATGCCAGTCTGAATAACCACCAGTTACCATATCTTCACAGGCTTTTGCGCCATAGATACCATTACCATAAAAACCAGTTATCGAGGATGTATTTGAACTTCCTGTTCCGATAGAACTCCCTGTAGCACCCGTATTTGTACTTGAGCCAGTATCCCATTTTTTAGATTTTGGAATAGTAATAGGAAAACTTAATGAATTAAAATAAACAGTAGCGTTAGTTAATTCCCCATAATTTGTCGGAGAATCATTCTTAACTAGTAGTTTCCAAACACCGCTAGCTGTTGAAGCGCTTAAATTTGAGAAAGGTTGGTCGGGACCAAATGTACCATTATAAGGAGGTGTGTAACCACTCATTGAAGGATAACCAGTTTGAATAGTTGTGTTACTGAAATTTGCTCCATGTGTTGTGTAAGAATATACTAATTGTACCGTTGAGCCATTTGGCGCTTGTAATATTACTGTTAGGTCATAGACGTCAGCATTTGTAATACTAAAATTTACTTTTTGTAGTTGAGTTCCTACGTTACCTGATATACCCGTAACTTGAAATGTAAAACTGCTTGTAGTGCCACCTGTTGAAATATTATTGAAATCATCATTAGGAGCAGCTATTAATCCGTGTTGGCCTGTTGCATCCAAATAAAATATTGTTCCACCTTGATAACTCTGACCAATAGTTAAAGGTTCTAATCCAGCATCTTTTGGTTCTAAAATATCTTTATCATTACAAGATGTTACTAATGATATTAAAAAAATACCGAAAATTATTTGGTTGATTTTTTTCATGTTTTTTTTATCTTATTTGTCTAATTAACATTCCTGGTGCATAGTCTCCAGAGCCTTTAAAAATGGTGTATTGATTTGTTCCTGTGCTTTTTCCAGCTTCTTCCAATTCTTCAATCGTATTTGTATTGTCCCAAATATTACTTCCATCAACCGTAATAACTCCTTTTCTTACATAACTCAATTTTCCTTCAGTGTCCATCACTTGCTCTAATACTTCAAATCGATCACCTGCTTCTAATCCTTCTTTTAAGCCTATTTTAGCTGCTATAGGTGTAGCAGAATATAAAGGCGTTTTTATTCTAAACTGTTCAAACTTTCTCTGTAATTTTGCAATACCATTATCTACAGCTCTAGTTGTAGCTTTATAAATCAACTCATCTTCGGTTTTATTAGTAAAAATTGAAGATTGTAAATCTGCTAGACCAGATTCTGTTCCAATATATTTTAAAGTAAATAAATTAGATTCGTCAAATGATTGTTTTTTACTTTCATTAAAATTACTATCATCTATCCAATAGTCTTGATAAAAAGTAGCGGCAACTTCAGCATTCCAAACTAATTGAAACAAATAAGAGTTTGTTCTTACTACATAGCCTTTTCCGGCAATGGTTGCTCCGGCTGATGCGATTGTTGTGGCTGCGCTTAAATCAGGTCCGCCAGCTAAAGTTGAAACAGCATTTAATAAGCCAAACCCAGCTTTGGCTTTATTAGCTACGTCTTCTTTATTGGTAAATCTAAAATCATTAATTACTACATAGGTATTTCCTATTAACTCTTCTCCAGCATCCGATAATAAAGCCAAGCCTCTTGCTGAACTTTTTGCAAGATTTAAATCAATATTGCTAGCATTATATTCACCTCTTTGTTTAATTAAATCCATATTAAAACACCCTTTTTCATTTCTGTTAAACCATTTACCAACAAGTTCTTTAGCAATTTTATTAGTTTGAAAATATGAGTTTAAATTATTAACCAAGTTGGTAGCATTAGAATTAGATGTTACATCAATCGTTGCAATAGTTAAGTTGTGATCATTAAATTTTTCTGGTAATGGAGATTTAATAAATGCGTCTTTAATTACATTAGCTCTTTCTCTACTTGTATTGTTTACCATTAATGTATATAATGAGCTACGTCTGTATTTTATACCAGTAGCATCATTTTCGCCGGACCTTGAAATTCTAGCAGAAGCATTTTCAATAGAAGGAACTGATGCACTTTGCGAAAGTGTCTGTTTTGGTTGACTTGAAGTTGAACTACTGGTTGTTCTTACAGTTGTTTTAGAAGCTATAGAAGATTGTGTTTTAGTACTAGTGGTATTGTTTTCTTTTGGTTTATTATAGTTGGGATCTTTTAAAACTTTAATTTTTTCTTTTAATTCGCCCGCTAATTTAAAATCTCCATCAGCAACTGCTTTTGCTTTTTGTTTCTCTAGTTCATTAACTTGTGCATTTAATACAGCATTCTTTTCTGAATCTTCTTTTAAAATTTTAATTTTTTCTTTTAATTCGCCTGCTAATTTAAAATCGCCATCCGTTACAGCTTTTGCCTTTTCTTTTTCTAATTTATCTATTTCTGAGTTAGAAGCTTTAGATTCTGTTACTTTAGAAGTGCTAGTTGTTTTTGAGGTAGAATTACTTTCTTTTAAAGTATTAATTTTAATTTTTAATTCTTCAGCTAATTTAAAATCAGAATTTGCTATTGCTTTTGCTTTTGCTTTTTCTAATTTTTCTAGTTCTGTTTCTGGGGCTTTACTTGGTGATTCTATTTTTACAACGTCTTTATTTTCTTTTAACGCATTAATTTTTAGTTTTAGCTCTTCAGCTTTTATATAATTAGCATCAGCGATGGCTTTTGCTTTCTCTTTTTCTAAGTTTTCTATTGCTTTTGCATTTTCTTTTTTTCTTTCAAGTTCAGCAGCTAGTTGAAGTCTTTGTTTTTCAGCATTTTCTTTTTCTAAAGCTTCCTGAGCTTTTTTCTCTTCTCTTTTTCTTTTAATATCTGGAGCAACATTTGCTAGTCGTGTTTCTCCATTATCTTTGGCAGTTTTAATTTTACTTTTTAATTCATCCGCTAATAAGTAATTTTCAGTAGAAACGGCTTTTGCAATTTGACTTTCAATCCCTTTTACTTCTATATCTGTTTCTTTTTTTACATTTTGTTCAGCCAAAGCAATTTCTTTTTCAAGTAATTGTTCATCAGATCGCTGTTTTAAATCTTCATCTAATTTCGTTTTTTGAGTTGCAAATTCTTCAGCTTTCAACTTTTGTTCAGCGGCTTGTTTTTCTTTCAATACAGCCATCTCATCGGCCTTTTGTTTTTGTTCCTCAGCTTGTTTTTCTTTGAATAAAGTTTGTTCTTCCGCCTTCTTTTTTTGTTCAGCGGCTAATTTCTCTTTTAATAAAGCTTGCTCTTCTGCTTTCTGCTTTTGTTCGGCGGCTTGTTTTTCTTTTAATATATTTTGTTGTTCGACTTTTTGTTTTTGTTCAGCAGCTAATTTCTCTTTTAATAAAGCTTGTTGTTCAGCCTTCTGTTTTTGTTCGATGGCTTGCTTTTCTTTTAATAAGGAAATATCTTCTTCTTTTTTCTTTTGGTCTGCTGTTTGCTTTTCCTTTAATAAAGCTTGGCCTTGTTCTTTTTGTTTTTGTTCAGCAGCCTCTTGCTCTTTTTTTTGTTTAACAGACTCTTCTATTTCTCTTTTAAATTCTTCGACTTCCGCTTTTTTTCTTTGCTCTTCAGCAAGTTGTTCTTTATCTTTTAAATCTTGGATCTTTAATTTTAATTCTCCTGCCAATTTAAAATTTTCTTCCTGAGTAGCTTTTATTTTTTGCTGCTCCAGTTCTGCAATAGTTGGCGAGGTCTGAGCACTTAATGTCATTACAAAACAAGAAAATATAATCGTGAATAAAGTAGTGGTTAATTTCATAGTTTTTTGTTATTCGTTATTTTGATCTTTTTTTAATTTCTTCTTGTAGTTTAGTAGCAGAATCAAAATCTTCTTCTCCTATTGCTTTTTTAAGCATTTCTTGTAACTCAGCGGTTGTTTTTGATCTGTATTTGAATATTGAACCGCCGCGCTTTTCAATGGCTTCTTTTAATTGTGCAGCCAAATCAAAATCTTCGGTTTTTAATGCTGTCTGTAATTTTGTTTCTAACTCGGAATCAGAGTATCGATTAAAGTCTTCGACTTGTTTACTGCTTGTAGACGTATTAGAAGAGGTTGTTGTTTGTGTCTTATTCTTTCTAATATCAATTAACTTATAATTACTTGGTATATTGGCATCAAAAACATTTTCAAAAAGTGTTTGTTCGGATATACTCACTATTTTGATTGTCATTGTCATAGATGGCATGATGATTTCCGATTCAAAGAACATCGGATAGTCTATGCTTTTACCAGTAGCATCTAGTAACGTTTTCAATGAGTAATTAAAATCTGCATAGCCTACCACTCTAGTTTCTTTACCATTTGCAACACTTGTTAATATTGCTTTCTGACATTTATGATCCAGAATAGTCTTGTATTCCTCAAACTTTTCCAGTTTTTCGATGGGCCTTTCAACGATTGATAAATCAGATAGTGTGGCTGATTTGTTATTTAGTTTTGGCATATCCATTAACATAAGTCGTTCTCGTTTATCAAAATCAACAATAGAAATACTTGTGAATGGATTTGCTCCAGTTAATTTATCATAATCGGTTCTATTTTTATTACCCTTGTAGTAGGAGATCATTGTAGTGTTGTCCATACCATCTGTGCTGTAAGTAACTTCCTGTGTGTATTTTCCTTCAAAATACTTTTGACTAAAAGTTGTGGCAAATGAAAATACAAGTAAGTAAAATGCAAATATGTATCTCGTATAAATCATTTTTAAGTGCCGATAATATAAATTAAAAAAAATGTATGTAATTAAGACGATATAAAATAAAAAAAGGGTCACCTTAATAGAGGTGATCCTTTTTTATTTTATGAATTTTATTCAGCTATTACCACCAACCATTTACGTTATAAGTAACTGATTTTGGTTGACCATTTCCATAAGCAACACCAACATCTCTATAAGCTTTAATCATCTCACTAGTTTGTTGTTGTTCTTTCATAGTATATGCCCACTCACGTTTGTCGATTTCGATAACACGTTTTTGGATTTTTGCAGAAAGAGCTTTGGCTTCAGGATAACAAGCTGCTTGAGGCTCAATAGAAGCTAAAATACCACCAGCTGTGTTAGCTGCGTCAGCATTTTGACTTGCATTCCAAGCATTATTAGCTTCAGCTAATTTAATTTTACAATCTCTGTCAATTTTTTGTTTGTAAATTGGAGCGATAGCTGCTAAGCATTTATCGTAACATGTTTTACAAACATCAGGAACTGAAGATAATTTATAAATAGC
>JBKJPW010000149.1:0-7158 GCA_046594225.1 Bacteroidia bacterium | reverse complement strand
AATTTTCCTACTTTCGGTGTTGCGCAATTACAATCTGCAGTGCCTGCTGTTTGTGCCTTTATTGAAAAGCTGAGGAGGAAAAGGAGACAAAAGGTTATTAGCTTTTTCATTGTGTTTTCATTTATAATTCACTTGCGTGTTTTGCTTTAAGGTCATTTTTTAAAAGATTGTAAATTTTTTCAAGCTCTTTTACTTTAGCATTGCTTACAGCATATTCAGTATATTTCTTATACCGATTTATTTCATCCAAAGTAAAATCCAAAAGAGTTTTACCATCAACAGGGTCTTTCATATTAATATCGATGCCAAATTTTACCATCCCATCTACAAAATATTCAAACTCCTGGTTGATAGCATACTTTAAAATGTTTCCCTGCGGCACCAGGAATCCAGTATCGTCGCACCCAAATTCAGCATAATATTTTTTCCACATGCATTTGATCTTTGCTTTTTTTGTTTCGGGAAAATCCAAAGAATCTACACAAGACATTTCCATCAACAATTTCTTATAATTAAGATCCTGGTTCTCAACTAATGTACACATTTTAATAAACTTCCCGCCTTTTGGTTTCGGGCAATTACAAATCTGCAGTGCCTGCTGTTTGTGCCTTTATTAAAAAGCTGAGGAGGAAAAGGAGACAAAAGGTTATTAGTTTTTTCATTGTTAATTTGGTTTAAATTGTTTTACAAAGAAAGTCCGTAAAGCAAGCCGTCTTTACCTGATATCACCCAGATTTTTTCATCATCCAACAAAACACTGTTAGGTTGCCAGGCAGTCAGGTCTGTTACCCGTACCAGTTTTTTTGTTTTGTGATTATACTGCAACAGGTGATCGCTGTACAAAAACCAGGTGTTCTCATCATCTGCTTTCAGCAATTTTGTTTTGTAGTTATCAGTAAGTTCTTCTGTTAAAGAAGAAACCTCCACCTGTTGTTTTATTTTAAGTTTTTTGGAAATGATGCTGAGTTTATCTCCATTTAAAACAAACGTAAAATTACTGGTTGTTATCATTTCGGGCTGGTCATAAAAATCAGTTCCAAAAATATCATCCGATAATTTTCCTTTTATTTCCCGGCCATCATGTGTTAGGGCTGTAAAATTTTTTACGCAGGGAATATTTTCTACAAAAATTGAAGCTTTGACTGCACAGCTGGTATCAAGCAAAACACCATCATAACCCAGCTCTACCCAATTATTTCCTTCGGCATTTGCCAAAATTTTATTTTCAAAATAATAAGGTTGCCGGCTGAGGCCATGTGCAATAAAACGACTCCAGGCAACGGTATCTCTTTGCAGATCATATGCAATGATGCAGCCATAATTGTAGATGGCTGTTCCATAAAGCATTCCGTTTTTTATTATGGGCTTGGTTTGCAATGGGCCAAAGGGAAGCTCCTTAATTAATTTTCCATTCAACAGGCTGATCTGTACTGCCTGCTGTTCTTCTTTTTTGGATAACGCCGCATAAATAATATTATCCGCTACAAAAACCGGTATAACGGTTTTATAGTTGTTTTTATACGACCATTTCAGGCTACCGTTATTTTTATTGTAGGCATATAAATGATAATCATTGGCATTAAAAAGTATCAGGCTGTCGTGAATGGTGATGGAAGAATAAAACTTCTCTAATTGCCCTTCTTTAAAAACCTGTTGAGAGCGAAAGAATTCTTTTTGGGAGAAAGCTGTTGAGACAATAAACAACAGGAAGGATAACGCAAAAAAATGTTTTTTCAGTAAGGTTTTCATTATTTGTTTTTTAATTTGCCATATATTCTAAAAAATTTCGACCGCTTTACGGTGTTTAGCTTAGACTTGGCTGCTCATTGTTTCTACCATCGCCTTCCACATCACCCATAGTAAAGCTTCCTTTTTCCACGAGTATCATTTCGGGGTAGGTGGTTTGGGCAGTTGTAGTGATACAAATGCCAAATAATAAAAAGGGAATGGTTAATAATTTTTTCATTTTGTTTGTTTTTATGTTTAGAATATTCCGGTCAAGAATAACACTTATTGTTTTAATTCTAAAAGATTATTAATAGAAATTTTATTATTATATGATCAAAAAAATATCAATCTTGAATACACCTTACCGAACATCCTTCTCCAAAAGATGCCTGGTACACCTGAAATGCCACTTTATCATTGTACAATACATATTGAATAGCGTTTCCTTTTTGAACAGCGATTCCTTTGGAATCTGCCGGGGAAGTAGTCCAAAATAATCCTTCAAAATTTAGACCTTTAAAATCCCCGCTAACTTTTCTAAAACCCCCAGGCATAGCCGAAAAACCACTGCTATTAGTACCGCCGCCATTTTTTGCCCAGAAACCGGTAGTTTTCATTTTGCTGGAAGCCTTCCAATCACCTCCAAGAAAATCTTTCAATACTTCTACTTCTTTTGTATTGGGTATGTGCCAGCCATCAGGCGCCAACCCACGTGGGTCATTTACAGCAAACCAGTTGTACAACCGTCCATATTCCGGTCCGTTTTGTTCATCATCCATAATATAACACCAGGCAGGCTGGCCATTCTTAGCTGCCTGTTGCCACTCTTCTTTTGTATTGGCCTCATTTATTCTGTCGCCATTTTTAAAATATCTGGTATCAAGGTTTTTAACAGCCCAAACCTGCAGGCCGATGGTAACCTCTGACCCGGATGATGAACCTCCCTTACCGCAAAAGCCCGCCAAATGTTTCATCGCAAATTCAATGTTTTCCATTACTTCATCGTTTTGTGTACCTATACCTATGCTACTAAAAGCCTTGTAGGTTTTTTCCCCGTCTTCAAACATATCTTTGGTAAGTGACCTTATACTTGCAATTTTGGATTCATATTCTAATGCGCCATATTTGCTGATGCTTTTAATATTTGTGGGTAACACTTCTTCATATTTGCGCACAATGGCATCATAGGTAATTACCATTTTACACTCATCCAGGGAAATTTTAAAGTCTCTTTCAAGTCTGCCGCCTTGTATATACTTATTCATTTTTGTTGATAGCCAGGTAATCGTTTCTTCTTTAGAAAACTTTTTTAGTTGAGCGTTGTATGCAGATTCTGTTTTCTTTTCTTTGAAATTATAAAGTAAGACAATCAATTTATTCATCTCTTCCTCATCTTTTTGCCTTATGTACAATTCTATAGTTGTGTTTTGGCTTGGGTTTTTATCGGCACCATCCTCAATACTGAAGTACTCTGACTTTAAGCTTTTTTTGAATTCTATTTGCACCTTCATCAATTTAGGATTAGATGATTCGTTGAAAATTACATGACTAAAAAGATCATTCCATGGTATTTCGGTATAGCGATTTACCATTTCCGATCCATACTTGCCCAATGTTTTATTATAAGAAGAAACTTCATTGGGCGTAAATACCTGTCGGATAATCTTGTGTTCATAAAAAAGGGGTTTAACCTTTTCTCCGGCGGCTTTGTTAAGCACTTTTCCGATACTTGAAAACACCTCTTCTCTTGTTTGGGAAAACACGTTTAAACTAACAATAACAAGAAAAAAAACAAGAAGGGTTTTGGTAAGAGGTTTTATTGGGAATAAATTTTGAATTATTTTCATACAATAAAATTTTTAGGGTTAATAAAATTTTGAATTAAAATATTCAAAATTTTTTGTTACTATTTTAAAAATACTGATCAAGCCCTTACAACTTTATCTTTTCTCCGTCACATTACCGCCGCCCCGGTTTGTGGCACACGCAACGAAAAAGATAAATGTGTTTCGTGAGGCACGAACCATGGCGAAAAACTTTGAGTTCGTTCGTATTAAGCCAATGCAATTTTTGTGATCCAGATTAAACAGATCTAGCTTTTTAAATAACTGACCGATATAATATACAAGTTAGACTTATTGCCATTTTAAGGTCATGGATTTCTAACTTATACTTTTCATTTGTGAAAAACCAGCTTTTCCCATCATCAGTTTTTTCCGGGCTGTATGAAGCCTCAGTGAATTCGTACTTTTTTGCTTTTGAACGGATGTCATCACAATAATCCTTTTCCGCAGTAGCCATGGTACCGAACATAACCTTTGGCGTGTTATTGTTGTAATCATAAAAAAACACCGACTGCTTAACATCATAGCCGTTAGCACTTATTGTTCTGTTATACAGATAACCTTTCTTTCCCGGTTCTTGAGATACACTGGTGTACCTAAATCCTAATTCCTTTACTTTTTCATCAAAACAGCTGATTTTTTTACATTCAACAAGATCAATAATCTCCCTGAGGGTTAAATTTCCTTTTTGTGCAAATGCAGACGGAACACCCGCAATCAGCAAACATATAATCAGTATTAATTTTTTTTATATAAGTACTTAGTGCAATTAATTTTTTCATGTGCTTAGTTTTTATATTTTAATAAAGTGTTTTTTTAGAAGGATGTTATTTATGTTAATTTAAGTTGACATGTGCTTTTAAATGTCGGCATAGCTACTCAATTTCAACAAGAATATTATTTATAGTTGTTGCATTAATCTCCAAGCCCAAGTACGATCTCACAATTTTTAAATTTTTATCAAGCCAAATACAGAGGGGGGCAGTATTTTTATCAATTGGTTCTAATTGATTGTTTTTGTCAAATAATAATATCGCATCTTTATTGTAATCAGGGGTATGGTTTGATATTTGGTTTAATAATGCCGATAAATCGGTTTGTCCCGCATCTTTGTTCACAAGAACAATATTATACTTTAATGCTGCCCCTTTATTTAAGAGTTCATCTATTATTTTTATACATGGGGGGCACCAATTTCCCCAGGTTATAATCAATGTAGGTTTATTTTTAAACCGCCTGTTTTTATCAATAAAATCCGATAAAGCGATGCTACTATTGGCAGAAGAAAAAACTATATATGGCGGAAGCTCAGTGTAAGGTATCTTTCCGTTATCCATTGCAATGAATGTTGTAGCATTCAATATAGATACAAGTACCTTATCATCGCCTTTTTTGATGATTAACGGAAAGTATATCAAGAGGTTGCCATACCATTTCAGCGTATCCGGACGTCTTCTCAGTATGAACCCATTCTTCGAATATGATCCAAATGATACACTCAATTCTGCACTCTTTGTATCTCTAAAAGTAGAAGGACTTGCATTTACCACACTTATATCCCTATATGGTATCACATACCAATTAGATTTATTTTTATTAAGGGGTGCCCCATTTTCTGCGTTATTCGTCCAAATAATAATTTCACTGTCCCTTATCTCATAATCATAAATTACTTGTTTAGCATTACCATTAGTTTTATAAAGTGGTGTTTTTATAAAATTTTCGGAAAATAATTCTTTCAAAAAACTCAGAGCTTGCTCTTTTGAAGTAAAAGTTTGCTGTGCAAACGAAAAAGTTGTAATGGCTAGAAATATAAGGAGTGAAAGTGATTTTTTCATGTGGTTTGTTTTTATGCTTATTTATTTAAAAAGCTTCTTTTTTCTTTGGGCAAGATTTAGCCAGGTGTTTCATGGCTTTTTCTATTCTGATCATCATTCAAATTTAAACAGTACTGCAAACTATTCCTGTTTGAGTTAGTTTTTAATCCGGCAATCACTCCCCTGCTTTGGTTACCCATATTGTTAATCCATATACATCAATCATCAGGTTTTGATCACCTGACCATAGCTGAAATCCAAAATCATTACCATAGAACTTCTCATATGAAGTTTTGCCTGCATCGTAACCATTAATAAGCAATTGAACTACATTTCCTTCTTTCACAATTTCGATGCTATTCAATGCATTTCCTTTTTTAATGTTTTTATTATCAGTACTTAAAATCAAGTCTTTTGGAGTTGAGCCTTTATTAGCAAAAACACCATTTCCCGATCCTGTAATGCCCGCAAAATGATAGTAGCCGGTGTTCCTGTTTTTGCCTAACAACATACCAAAATAATAATCATCAGTACCGGATACTTTGTTGAAAACTGCATATATTCTGAAATTATCGCTGGTAGAGAATTGAATAGGAATTGAGCTCAACCAAAACCCTCCTTTTTTAGATTCTATTCTGTAATGAGGGCTTTGCAAATTGATGCCCTTTAATAATTTAAAATTGTATCTATCAGTTTCTTCCTCAAACCATTTATTTTGATTATTTGAGAAATTTTCCTCGAATACTATTTTACGATTTTCCATGGCTATTAAAGCACTGTCCAATTCATGCCATAAACTGTAGATCGTTGAGTTCGTATTATTACTATTATCTTTCTTACCAGCATTTTCCTTCTTAGCCTGCGCTACACTATCTGAGTACCTTTTCTCCTCCCGCTCATCGCAAAATTTTATATAATCAAAAGCGCTTTGCATTGTTTCAATAGTGTTTTTTTCTTTTGTAAGGTCAAATGGGAAATAAAAATCAAATGCTTTCCATTCCTTTGCAGCAAATGGACTATAGTGTATTAAGAATTCCCTATCTCCTCCGTATATTTCACCACTTTTGAGTTGAATAAAGGAAGGGTATTCTGCAAAGGCTGTAGTTTGAGATAGTGTAATAGGATATCTGTAGTTTGTACTATACCATGTCAATTTTTGTTTTTCATTACCGTTAGCTTGTTTAGAAATCTCTTTTACTTTGATAATAATATAGTTGTCGTACAGTATATAGTCATAATAATAATGTGCCGATCCTTGAAATGTGGAGTAGCCCGTTTTTACGAAACATTTTGAAAATGTTTCCTTAAGCCAGGTAGAAGCCTCTATTCTGCTTGTGAAAGTTTTTTGGCCAAACGAAAAAGTTGTAATGGTCAGCAATAGGGATAATACACATAGTTTTTTCATGTGCTTTGGTTTTATGTTTAAAATATTTGTTTACCGCCGCCCTGGTTCGTGTCTCCAAGAACCTTTAACCTTTTCCTCATGAAGACATGAATCTGGGCAGCGGAAATGTGGATCAGCAGAAAAAGTAATAATTTTTAATTACATTAAAAGTTTATTGAACCCTGTTTTTGAACAGCAGATCAATTTAAAAAACAAGTACCCTGCATTAATTATGCTGAAAATAAAATCTGTAGTTAGTATTTATTGCGGTTGGGTTTGAATGTAACCTAATCTTTAATTATGGTATTACTCCAATTAAAAATAAATAGGGTTATTTCACCTTTTAATTCATATATAAATAAAATGGCGGCCCACGCTTAAGTGG
>JBKJPW010000089.1:0-8083 GCA_046594225.1 Bacteroidia bacterium | reverse complement strand
TCAAATAACGGAAGGAGCCTTGTATCCAACTTTACATGCTTTGGAAAGTGATGGATTAGTTACAACCGAAACTGAATTTATTGGAAAGCGTGTGAGAAAATATTATAGCTTAAGTCCGAGTGGTAAAAACAAAACAAAAGAAAAAGTAAGCGAGTTAGCTGACTTTATGGAGACGATGAAATTTTTGTTAGACATAAAAACAAAAACAGTTTAATATTTAATAATAGAACAAAACCATATAAGGCATAAAAATTCATAAAGAAGATAAAAACTTAATAAGTCTTATATGACTTATATGTTTCAACAAAAAAATACATGTACCAACTTAGTGAACAACAAATAGATTTTATTTTCGACGACATTAGTGCACGTGGCGTTGAGATGGAGAGCCTGCAGCAAAATCTACTAGATCATGTTTGTTGTATCATTGAAAATAATCTCGAAGTAAACGGAGACTTCGAGAGCTTCTACAAAAAAACCATACAAACATTTTACAAAGATGAATTATGGGAAATTGAAGAAGAAACTCTCCTATTATTAACTTATAAAAACTACTACACTATGAAAAAGATAATGATCAATAGCGGAATCGCTGCAGCAACATTTTTTATAATTGGCTCTTTCTTCAAATTTATGCACTGGCCGGGCGCATCAGCTCTAATACTACTGGGGATGTTAATTGGCGCACTTGTATATCTGCCATTGCTTTTCCTATTCAAAAAAAATGAAACAACAGAAAGCAGAGCAAAACTTGTGCTCGCTATCGGAACCATAAATGGCATACTATTTTGTATACAATCATTATTCAAAGTGATGCATTGGCCAGGAGCAAATACAATGTGGTTTGTTACTCTTGCACTTTTTGTATTCGTATTTATTCCCTTGTATTTTTTCAATGGAATAAAAAATGAGTCAACAAAAGTAAATACAATAACAACAACTCTTATTTTGATTATTCTTTCTGGTGTATTTTTTCTCATGACAAGTTTAAGGCCAAGTTTTACCGTTCAGAAAAAAACAATTCAGAGCGACCAACACATGGAAGACAGCTATCATTATGCTACTGAACAAAATATGATAACATATAATTTATCGTTGGATAGTTCAAATAGTAAAATATCTCAGGAAAAATTAAAATTGACCTGTAATAATTTGTGTGAAAAAATTGAAAAACTGAAATTGGATTTTATCCAACAAATGGAGGGCGACAGTTCAATAAGAGTAGTAAACTATCAAGATTTGGAAAATAGTGGAATGAGCAATAATTACGACTTCCCGACAAGAATCATGTTTAATGAAAATGGAGAAACAAGAGGCATTTTGAAAAGTCTGAAAGAGGATTTAATCAACTTCAATTCTTACATTTCCTCTACATATAATCAAAACAGCACTAAGCTTATCAATCTTTCGCCACAGAAAGACGAAATGGGAATAGATGGAAGTTGGGAAAAAGTAAAATTTTACCATAACCCTTTGTTATGTGTTTTAAGAAATCTCACACAATTACAATTGGATATTCGATTTATAGAATCAAGTTGTATAAAACATCACTGCAAATAGGTTTTAATTAAACAACAATAAAACCTGCGGCCCTGCCGAGACTAAACCTTTCGGTAGGGTTATTTATAGAACTTTTGATATAGCTATTAACAAAGAAATAATTGCCATAAAGAAAATAAACAGGTATAACCCAATCCCTTCGCAATAGATGACTGATTGTTTTGGATCTGTTGTATTAACATAAACAGTCATTGTCTTTTCTATTTGATTTAATTTATTTTCAGCAGTACTTTTCATATGATTGGTTTGCCCGCCAACCAAATCAGTTAAATAAATCATGTTTCCATTATATTCAGTACCGTTGATGTGATAAGTATAATTTACCTTTAATCCATAAGGACTTCGTGACGTAGATGTTTTAGGATGAATGAACATTTCTTTTAAAGTAATCGTTGCCTTTACTCTATCCCACTTCTTCACTTTAAAATATAAGCGAATAAATTTAATACTGAACCAAAAGGCCAAAGCACTGATAACTAAAGAAAATATACAAGTGAAATAATTCATTATATTAATTTATAAACTCGTCCAAGTGGTTAAACCTTGAGTTGTAAATTTAAAAGATTGCACTCTGCCTCCTAAACCTTCAATAGCTCTTGCTACTTTTACTTTAGTAACTCCAGGGCAATAAAAAAACATAAAACCTCCACCACCTGCTCCAGATATTTTTCCTCCTGTTGCTCCAGTATTAATGGCAGTTGTATAAACTTTATCAATTAATTCGTTACTAATTGATTGCGCTATTTGTTTTTTGTTGGTCCAGCCAAAATGTAAAATTTCACCAATCGTATTTAAGTCGCCACGTAACAAACTATCTTTCATTTGCTGCGCTTGCTCTTTTAAATGATGCATGGCTTCAACAGACTTAGAATTATTTTCTTTTACATTTTTAACCTGTTCATTAATAATAGTAGCCGATAAACGTTGCGTTGCAGTAAAGTATAGCAATAAATTAAATTCTAATTCATAGAGTACTTCATCTTTTAATTGCAATGGATTAACAATCACATTATCATCAGCTAAAAACTCCATGAAATTAATGCCACCAAAAGTTGCCGCATATTGATCCTGCTTTCCTCCACTCATTCCTAAATCAATACGTTCAATTTCATACGCAAGCCGTGCAATATCATATTTACCTAAAGGCAATTTTAACCATTCAACAAAAGCACCAATTAATGAAACCACAATTGTAGAAGATGTTCCTAATCCTGAGCCTTGTGGCGCTTCGATGTATGATGTTAATCTAAATGATAAAGGATTTAAGCCGATAGCTATCGGGTCAAACTCTTTAACGATACGATTGTAAACACCAATAAATAATTCAAAACCTTCTACTAATTGTAATTGCTTTTCAGATTTTACAGAAACACTTTTATCAGTCCCATCTATACAAAATTCAATTTTACCATTATCTAATGGCTCTAAACTTGCATAAGCATAAAGATCAATTGTTGCATTTAAAATAGCACCACCATATATATCACTATAAGGTGATACATCTGTTCCCCCGCCAGCCAATCCTATTCTTAAAGGCGCTTTACTTCTAATAATCATTTCACTCGTTTTAGTACCTCAAATATAAGCTAGAATTGTTAAAAATATGAGTAGATTTTAGAAATAATGTTATCTTTAAAAGATATAAACCTTAAAAAATAAACTATGAAAAAAATCTACTCTGTAATTTTATTATCAATTATAGCTATTAGTATGAAGGCAACTTCCTATACTGTAGCTATTAGCGGATTTGCTTATTCGCCAGCAACATTAACTGTAACTGTTGGAGATGTTGTAACTATTAATGCAAGTGGAAACCATCCATTAGCAGAAGTAAGTCAAACAACATGGAATGCAAATGGAACAGCAACAGTAAGTACTGGATTTGGAAACAAAACAACAGCATACACATTTACAATTACATCGGCAACTGACATTTATTACGTTTGTACGGCACATGTAGCCTCTATGGGGATGAAAGGTAAAATCATTGTAAGTACAGTTGGAGTTAAAGAACAAAACAATACTATTAATGACATTAGCGTATTCCCTAATCCAGCTAAAGATAAGTTTTCAGTGAAATTTAATTCATTAGAAAATGGTACTGTAACAGCAAAATTATATTCAATTTGCGGACAAGAAGTTGAAGCTTTAGTTGCGAATAAAGAATTTAACGCTGGTACTAACACTATCAACTTTGAACTAAAAAATATTCCATCAGGAGTATATTTTATTCAGTTAACTGCTGGTTCAAATAAAACAGTCAAAAAAATTATTATTGATTAATCAATAATTACATGTAATAAAAAGCCCCACTTATTAGGTAAGTGGGGCTTTTTATTTAAATATAACCAGTTAAAATATATTACTTATTATCGTTCTCTAAATTTTCAATATCGTTTAAATCTTTTGCTCGACCACTTGCTTTTTTGTTTTTTATTAGATCTTTTAATTGAATTACTTTGACTGGAATCTCTTCGATTTCGGTATCTATAGCATTACCATAAACTTCTTCAAACGTAAGTCCTGAAATTTTTTTTAAAATTTCAATTGAAACCGGTGCTCTTCCAAATGAAAAAACAGTCATACTATTATTTGAAATAAAATTTTCCTCTGTCATATCAAAAACGGATAACCCAAATTCAAAAAAAGCTCTCTCAAGCTTTTTATAATTTTCAATTGAAACCTCTACAAAAATATCCAAATCACCAGTCGTTCTTGGAAATCCGTGAAAAATAACAGAGTACCCTCCAACTAAAACATATTTAACCTCAGCTTCATTAATTGATTTTAAAAAATCTTGAAAATCTTCATTGAATATGTTTCCCATGATATTTAGCGAACAGAAAAAACTGTCCTATCCATTTTTAAAGGGCTATCGATAGAATAGTTATATGAAACACTTTGCAAATAAGAAAATATTTCACCTATTTGTTTCAAACTTAAATTTTTATAATTATCAGATTCTTTTTTGAAGTCTGTAATCTTTCCAGAGGAATGAGTTGTTCTGTCAAGTTTAAACATACTATAAATTTACAAATTTTTAAATAAATCAAACACTTCATCCACAAAAATCTTCCAATCGTATTTTTGTTTTTCCTTAATCATTCCTTCTGTAAACGATGACATTCTGCTATTTTCAAAATAATCTTTAATCCCCTCAGCTATTGCTTTACCACTTGATTCAACAACATAACCCGCTACTTTATCAGGAATAATTTCCCCTAGTCCACCAACATTAGTTACCAAAGTAGGCACTTCAAAATGAAAGGATACTTGTGTTACTCCACTTTGTGTAGCACTTCTGTATGGCAAAGTTACTAAGTCCGCTGCTGAAAAATATAATTTTACATCTTCGTTAGCAATAAATTTACCATGCAATATAACTTGATTTTGAATTTGATGTTTTTCAATTAAATCCAAATAAGGTTGTTTGTCTTCATAAAACTCTCCTGCAATTACTAATACAATGTTCGGATTTGATTTCAATTCATTCATTGCATCCAACAACATATCTAAACCCTTATATTTTCTAATCAATCCAAAGAACAATACCAACTGTTTATCTTCAGGCAAACCTAATGCCTTACGAGCATCTTGCTTATTTAATTTTTCTCCGAAAGATGTATATAAAGGATGTAATAAATACTTTTTGTGAGTAGTACTAGTAAATTTCTCTAGGTCTTTCATAACCGCTTTACTCATGGTTACAAATCCATCGCAGCCATTAATAAAATATTTGGCAAATGCTACGTCACCTGGTCTTGTTTCGTGCGGAATTACATTATCTGTAATCGCTAAAACCTTTACTCCACTCTTTCTTACCATTCTTGCAATACTTCCCAAAGCTGGTCCCATAAACGGAATCCAAAAACGAAATACTATAAAATCTGGTTTTTGTTTTTTTATAAAGCGAGCCGTTTTAATCCATGATAAAGGATTAACAGAATTGATAAGTGTATGTATTTTTATATTTTTGGGTGCATTACCACTTGTATCAAATTGCGTACTACCTGGAAATAAAAAATTAGGATATTGTAAACTATACGAAATAATTTCACAATCGTGACCTTGTTTATTAAAGGCTTCACAAAATAATTCATCAAAAGTGGCTAAACCACCTCTTAAAGGATATGCGGGACCTATGATAAAAATTTTCGCCACTTACTATTTTTACTTTTTACCTACAACTAATTCAATTAAATCTTTTTCTTGCAAATATGTATTTGCTAAATCTTTTATTTCTTCAGGTGTAATAGTTTTTACTGCTTCAAAATAGTTTTCAAAATAATCGTAATCTAAACCAAATTCCCAAATCGCTTTAAACTTATCCGCTAATGAATATGGGCCATCTACGCTACGTAAAAACTGACCTAATACATAATTACGAACTGTTTCTAACTCATCTGCATCAACTAACTCATCACGTAATAATTTTATTTCTTTATACAACTCCTTTAAAGTATCATTCGTTACATCAGTTCCTACCTCTGTTGAAATATAAAAGAAACCTGCATTTACTAATGAAGCTAAGCCACTTCCTATTCCGTATGTATATCCTTTATCTTCACGGATATTGGCCATTAAACGTGAGCCAAAATATCCTCCCAAAATAGTATTGAGTACTTGGAATTTAAAATAATCAGGATTTTTTTTATTAAACATTAATCTTCCAACTCTTATGGCTGATTGAATAGCATCTGGTTTTTCAATAAAATGTTTTTGTTGCGAAGTAGTAACAATTTCTAATTTAGGAACCGGGATCTCTTGAACAGTACCCCAAGTTGTTTTACCAAAAAATTGATTCAATGTTGAAATCAAATCTTTTGATAATTTACCAGAAGCTACAATAGTACAATTACCAGAATGGTAAAATGTTTTATAAAACTCAATTACACTCTCTAATGTTAGCTTATCAAAATCATCATCTTTTACAGTAACACCATAAGGATGATTTTCGCCAAACACTAATTCAGAAAAACGACGACGCGCTAGCACGTTTACCTTTTCTGAATTTACTAAATGCTTTTGTTTTTTATTAGAGATATAAATATCAAACTCATCTTTTGGAAAGGTTGGATTTTTAATAATATCTTCTACGTAGTGTAAACTCTTATCCAAATATTTATTTAAACTAAACAATGCTAAGGATGCAAAATCTTGTTCAACAGCACATTCAAAGAAAGAACCAAAGAAATCAATATTATCCGATAATTCGTTAGCAGTATAATTCTTTGTGCCTGTCTCTAATAAATTATTAGCGGCGGAAGCCAATAAAGGTTGTGACTGATAATACATGCCAGCTTTAAACAAAAATTCAATCTTGGTTAATTCTTGAGAACCACTATCAATAGTATATACTTTAATGCCATTATCCAACGTATTTTCAACTGCATGTTGAATATGGATTTTATCGATGGTTTTAAATTCAGGTGCTTTTTTTCTGTTTAAAGTCATGGTTTAAATTTACAGAAATTAGATGAAATAATAGAAATAAATCTCTTGGGTTTAGGTCATGCTGAACTTGTTTCAGCATCTCATGAGACCCTGAAACAAGTTCAGGGTGACATATTAATTTATAAAGTATCCTTAATTTTCAAAAGTTGTTCTTTGATACTTTTTAATTTATCAATTACTTCCACTTTTACTTGATCCGCTTCTTTGTTACCACCTTTTAGCTTGTCTTTAGCGCCTTGAAGCGTATAACCTTTCTCTTTAACGAAATGAAAAATTAATTTAAAATTTTCAATATCTTTTTTCGTAAAAAGACGGTTTCCTTTTTTGTTTTTTGAAGGAGTAATGACGTCAAATTCTTTTTCCCAAAAACGAATTAATGATGTATTCACATCAAACATATCGGCAACTTCGCCAATAGAATAAAATAGTTTTTCGGTTTCTTTTTCCAATAATGCCATTAACCAAATATACTTCAGATAAGTATTTTAAATGGTAAAGTTTTTCAACAAAAGAGCTAAAGGAATTAACAAATCAAAGTCAGATTTAAGAATTGTGATTTAAGAAATTAGAACAAAAAATCTAAATTCTTACTTCTCAAATCTTACTTCTTTTCGCTAACTACCTCAAAAGGAATATTTAGTGTTTCACCAGTATTATCTGATAAAGACAACATGTGCTTGCCCTTTGTTGGATTTAACCCTAATTGATGTATATCTGTTGTTGTTCCAACTAACGCTCCATCTACATGCCAGAATACGGTATTAGCAGGCTGACGATGTGCAATTTCAAAAATAGTTTTTCCTTGTTCTCCACTTAACTCATAAGGAATATAAATCACTGTTCCTGCCTTTGGATAAATCATTTCCATTGATCGTTCAATCTCCGGTTCACAACCTAATTTATATGGAGGCAACGATTTGTACATCGGATTTTTTGTTTTAAAATAATATTCTTGCACTGGAGGTAATACAAACCACGATATAGTTTTCATGTCTAATGGAGATACGCAGGCATCTGTTACTCTAAATTGTTCATTAACATCTGTGTGAATTGGTTTATGATAACTACA
>JBKJPW010000030.1:0-2888 GCA_046594225.1 Bacteroidia bacterium | reverse complement strand
AATCTTTAAAAGAATAATGTCCTTTTGCGTCTGTAACTACTTTACGTGTTTGATGTTTTTTTTCAAAATAATCGTAGGCTGGTTTTAACGAATTCCAAAATGCCATTTTATCTTTTGAATAATTAACTTCTAATAATTTCATATTTTCAGTAGTTAATTTAGCTGGGAAGATATCTACCTTAACTGTTCTATTTCTATTTTTTGCTTCTAAACACAAAACGTACAACTCCTTAATTTTATCATCTGTCATTGGTAAACAACCAATTGTTACACAGTTACCGTGAATCATAATAGCACCACCGGCATTTTTACTGGTTTTTAAAATAGCATCGCTACTATTTGGATAACTCACCCGCATGCTTAAATAATAATTACTGGTTGGGTTAAATAAATCAATGGTATAAAAACCTTCAGGCACTTGCCCGTCACCTTCTTGTCGTTTAGGCCCTAAATCACCGCTACTAGCACAAATATCATAGGTTTTAAAAAGTTTATAGACTGCTGCATCTGTATTTTTTAGCCATACTTCTACTTTTTTATCATGTTTAAAAGCACGCAAATAAATATCATAGTTTTCCGAATTTATAGATATGCTTTTGATACCTTCTTTAAGTGTCACCCATTTGGTATCATACGCATCCTTAACTTTACTATATTTCAATTGCGCAGCTTTAAAGGCCGAAGTTTTAACCTGAGCTATTGAAAAACAATAGGTTAACACAACTAACAACGAGGTATGGATAACATTTTTTAATAGCATGTTAAGAGTTTTAAATTAAAATTACATTTACTAGTAATTAAAATTAAGGTTTTTATTGAATGATAATTCTTAAAATATTTAAAAATAAATACTTCCTAGTTATTATTGGGTTGATTGTTTGGTTATTGTATTTTGATAAAAACGATGTGTTTACGCAGTTTGATTTGGTTTCTAAATGTAATAAACTGAATACAGAAAAACAGTATTACATTGATGAAATTGAGAATAATAAAAAAGAAATTGTAGAATTACAAACTAATAAAAAAAGTTTAGAAACCTTTGCTCGCGAAAAATACCTCATGAAGCGAGATAATGAAGATGTATTTGTTTTTGTAGAAAAATAAAAGTCATTCTGAACTTGTTTCAGAATCTGCTCTAAGTTTGTGAGATGCTGAAACAAGTTCAGAATGACATCAGTAAGCGTAATCTTTCAAATATTCAAAATCCTTCGTCAACTTTCCCTCTTTGCAAATGCTTGCACGTTCAATTATTTTATCAACGTCATCTTTAAATAAAAACGGTAATACACGCTCCATCAAATCTTTACCAAAATCATCACTGGCATCACGAGGTAATTCGCATGGTAAATTATCAACGGCCATAATACAAATGGTTTCTTTATTAAAAGATACATCCTCTTTATCTGTCTTTGGATTATATCCATAAAACGGTTTATCAATAGTACTTGCACGTAATGTTGTTGGTACACTGCCGTCAATATCACAAGTAATATCAGCAACTACACTCATTTTAAAATCAGAAGCCTTCATATCATCAGTGGTAAACATTTTAGGTGAACGAGGGTCCCAGAAATGTGCGGAGATAAAAATATCTGTTGCTTTTGTAAATGGAGAAAACTTGGATACAAAATGCTCAGGATGCTTAAAGAAATCATTTAAATCAAAATTATGGTCATCAGGACGTTCTACATAATCTCTTGGATTTAATTGGCAATATACTGGCTCACGGAACGATGCCATTAAAAATTCTTCGGGAGTTACTTTTCTAATTCTTAAAGCTGATAAAGTTTCAATAGCGCCATTAGCAACACGGCCACCGCCTGTTAATGCAATTTTAATGTTTGGGAGTTTCACACGCTTTAACTCTTCTTCCATTTCAGCTCTATCCCTGCAAAGATTAGCCGGCTTAATTTGAAACAAATCATATTTACGACCATAACCTAAAATACCATTATATGCACCTACAATGCCTGCATAACGACCAAAACCAATAATACGGTTATGGTTTTTATCCGTTAAAGTTTCATAATCAATCATTTGAATTTTCTTCTCAATTAAAGTCTTCATTAACTTGATGTTATGAGCTTGTTTTTTTATGGTATGAGAAAAGAAAAAGTATTTTTTGCCAGGGATTAAGTTTTCTTTTGGCACTTCTTTTACGCCCATTAATATATCACAATCGTTTAAATCTTCTTGTAGGGTCAATCCAAAGGCTAAATATTCGTCATCACTATAACATCTAATTTTACTGGGTTGTATAACAATCTGTAAATTTGGGTAAGAACGTAATAATTCGGTACAAATTAATGGGGTTAGAGGAACTCGTTTATCAGGGGGAGATTTTTCTTCGCGAAGGACTCCTATTTTAAATTTTGACATATCTATTTAGTAAAAGTGTATAATTAATGAGTTAAAAAAATAGGTAAATAGTCAATTTATCTTATTTTTATACAAATATACATTGATTGTTTAAAATAAATAATCTCAGAGGCCACATTTAAATAAATAACTATGAAACTTATTTTTACTGGACTATTTCTTTTTTTCTTGTCATTAGCAACTTTTAGTCAATGCCCTCTTGGTAACATTGAAGTTAAAGTAGTATTAACAACTGATAATTTTGCCAATGAAACAAGCTGGCAACTAAAAGATAAGTTTGGTAATGTTTTAATGACTAATAGTGTATTAACTAATGCTACTACATTTACAAGCACAGTTTGTGTTTCATCAACAGGCTGCTTAACTTTTGTTATTAACGATTCTTTTGGAGACGGAATTTGTTGTAATTATGGTATTGGTAGTTTTCAGATATATGTAAATAATGTGTTACAAACTAACCATAATGGACAATTTACAAATTCCTATACCTATTATTTTAATTGTGCACC
>JBKJPW010000218.1:0-21161 GCA_046594225.1 Bacteroidia bacterium | reverse complement strand
AACAAAAATCCGTTACAAAGATGCTGGACGTTTAAGTACGATTAATACGATTGATAATAAATTAAATATTGTGTTTCATGAATCAGCTACTGGTATTGCTCCCGGACAAAGTGCTGTTATTTATGAAGGAGATGATTTAATTGGCGGTGGTTTTATTGATAGGAAACCATTTATTAATCTCCAATAAATTTTGTAAGTTCGAGCGTAGTCGAGAACAAAAATCATAAAAACCTGTTAGGATTTTAACCTAACAGGTTTTTTTGTATACCCACTTTTTTCCAAAAACCGACCACTTACCTGAAAATTCCAACCACTTACCTATTTGTCCAAACCTTTGGCATTTGTGGCGGTATAATTGTTTAGAATAGGATAACAAACTCTTTAAATATAAAAATCATGAAAACTTCAAATTCAACTTCTAAAAATAACAAAACAAGCACCTTAGTTTGTTTGATTTTGTTAGCCATCTCTTCTCCAGTTTTTTCTCAAAATAAATTAGTAAGCTTAGGCTCTTCTATAAATCCAAGTTTTGCTATTCCAGTTATTTGTTTATTTGCATTGGCTGTATTTTTATTTACAGCTTTTATGAAACAAAAAAATCATTAAGGTTTGTGTTTTGTTTGTTTTGGAACCCGGTTGGAATTTATTTCTAATCGGGTTTATTGATATTTTTCAATATAAGGTAAAAAGAGATGAGAGAGCATAGAGTGTTTTTGAAAACCTCTCAGTGAACCCATTTATTCTAAATCTCTGAGTTGAAAATTAATTGACGTACTGTTTTAATAATTCTACATACACATTAATACCTTGCTCAATAGCTTTTATTGGAATTTTTTCGTTGTTAGCATGCACACTTTCTACCATTTCTTTATTCAATTCAAAAGGTAAAACTCCAAAGGATTGAACGTTTACATTTCTAAAATAGCTATTGTCAGTAGTAGCTGGAAACATTAAAGGAATTATATGTGCCGCAGGATATATTTTTTCGATAGCTACTTTCATTTTTTGATAATGTTCATCTAATTTAGAAGGTTCAGCTTCTGGTGATTCATCCAGAATAGTGATTTTTATTCTTGGGTCAACTATACGGAATAATAATTTTAAGAAAAATGGTCGTTCTGACTTGTTTGGTAATAATCTACAATCGTAGTAAGCAGTTGCAGTTTGTGATACTTGATTGACAGAGCCATCAGGATTTTGAATACGCGTTAATTGATAAGAATTAATCACTAATGTTTGTAAGGCTTCATTTGAATGAATTACTTTTTTTCGCAGAGGTTTAAAAACCCACCAATCAATGTGCTTTAAAATAAAACCTTTATACCCTCCCACAATGTTGCCTAAGGCCTTAAATGTTTCTTTTGCATTCTTATCAATCACAATACGTTCTTCGGTATTTTCAATTTTTGAAATTGCTTTTAGTAAAATACGATTAGCTGTTTTAGAAGAAGGGACAGAACCATGTCCATGCGATTTAACGGTTGCTGTCAGTTTTATCCATAAGCTTTTTTTCTCCGCATTCGAAACAAAAAAACATAATTCATTTTCTTTACCATCAATCACCCCTTTTAGCCCGCCACCACCTTCACCAAATACAACCATTGGATTTAATTGATTTAAGATTTCTGGTTTAGTGATTTTAGCAGCACCATTTAATCCCCCAGTTTCTTCGCCCGATAAAAATAAAATAATAATATTTGTTTTTATGGAATCGAGAATGGCCCCCTCTTTAATTTTCTTGAGCGCAAATACTTGCATAACGGCTAGGCCTTTCATGTCAAGCGCGCCGCGCCCATATAATGTGTCATTTTCAACTATTCCAGAAAATGCAGGGTGCTGCCAATTTCCTTTTTCATCTACGGGTACAACATCCAAATGATTTATTAAGAGAATTGAGGGTACGTTTTTATCTAAAGGGATTAAGGATGCACAAAAATTATAAGAAGAATCTGTATCCGAAAAAACAGTAATGTAAAAACCAAAATCTTCACACAATTTTTTCATATAAAGTGCAGCAGGCTTTTCGTTACCCGAAACACTTTTAATTTTAATGTATTCCGATAAAACGTTTACGGGATCTATTTGCGATATAGCAGTATTGCTAAAGCTTAGAATGATAAAAAGAATTTTATAAAATGATTTTACCATATTTGAATTTGCGTACTAAAAATACAAATTTCATTTTATTTAACAAGTTTTATTTGTGAGTTGATATAGATGAAAACAGCATTGATTCTAAAAATAATATAATTTTTTTATCGTCTTGTTCTTTCGTGAAATCGGTTAAAGCAGGAAGATTTTGCATGAAAAATTTTTGAGAATGCGCCATTTCAAGTAATGTACTTGCCATTGAATGTGGATATTTATACTTTGGATTATACCCCTTAATATTTAACGAAATACGCTCGCATAAATCCTTATAGGGTTTAAATAAACGGTCTTTATTGTCTTGGCTTACATTTCTAGTTAAGTATGACTTTGAACCTTCCCACATAATTAATTGATAGGCTTCTTGTTCTGATATAAAATCAGAATTTAATCCTTTGCTACCAGGATCCTCTACTAATAGTTTTATGATTGTTTTTAATTTTATTTCCGCATCAGATATGTTGTTAGTGTAGAATATCACTTTGTACTCTATATAACTCCAATACCAGTTTATAAGGTAAACAAGTAACCGATGTTTGTTTTCAAAATAGCGATAAATGCTCGCTTCTGTTGTTGATATTTCTATAGATAGCTTTTTAAATGTGAATTCTTCAAAACCAAGTTTATTTATTAAAACCAACCCATTTTTCACAATCTTTTTTCCTAAAACGGATTCTTCTGGATTCCGAAGAAACAGTTTTTCATTCATTTTTATTCTAATATCTAATTCCATTTCATTTATCAATATGAAAGTAAAGGTATTGTAAATCCTTAAAAAATGCAAATTTATAATAGTAATACTATCATTTAGAATATTTTCGCTATTTTTGACAAAAATATTTAAAATGCATAAAAATAAATCAAAACTTTTATTTACTTGGTTTTACAACGAAAGAGCCGTTATTAGCAGAATTTATTTTCTTGCATTATTACAAGGTATTATGTACTTATCTATTCCTTTGGGAATACAAGGCGTTGTAACTTACATAATGGCAGGTTCCTTCTCAGCATCTTTAATATTATTAAGTTCTGTAACTATTTTAGTAACATGTTTTATTGGTTTTTTTCAAATTTGGCAAATGAGAATTAATGAAACCTTACACCAAAAAATATTTGGTAATATTGTCTCACGAATGAGTCTTTTTTTAAACAGTAATGCTGGTACAGATGAAGTGTTTAATAAATTAAATAAATTTTTTGAAGTTGTTACGTTGCAGAAAGGAATCAGTAAAATATTATTAGATTTTTCCTTTTCTATTATTAGTATTGTTTTTGGACTATTAATATTACCTATTTATAGTTCTTGGTTTTTAATTTTTACGCTTCTATCGGGAACCACATTTTATTTTATTATTAGATATTACGGTAGCCAAGGAATTGAAACAAATGTGAGAGTATCAAATGAAAAATACAATTTGATTAAATGGTTTCAATTAAATGCTAGAGAACAGAAACTTGATGGTGCTAATTTTATTGACGGTACCGAAGATATTTTGGGTAATTATTTTGATGTGCGAAAAAAACATTACGGCGTTTTAGAATCACAATTTATTGGTATTATTATTTTTAAGATTTTGTTTACGGCTATTGTATTGTTTTTTGGCGCTTATTTAGTTCAAATAGGTGAGTTGAATATAGGACAATTTATAGCATCCGAAATTATTATTTTTTTAGTTATTAACTCAGTAGAAAAATTAGTGAGTAGCTTGGGTACTTGCTATGACATTATTACTTCTCTTTATAAGGTAGAAAGTATCTTTGGTAATCAAGAAGAGTACTCATTTGTAAATGATGAATTTACTGAATTAAAAAGTACCACTTCTATTTATAAGCGACCATATTCAAAGGCTATAAAATATTTACTAGTAGCTGTCGGCATTTCAGGTGTTGTTATTTTACTAATGCCTTGGACACAAAATGTTGAATCCACAGGAAAGGTTACAACATTAAATCCTGAAAATAGACCGCAAACAATTACGTCGCGTATTGCTGGGCGAATTGAAAAATGGTATATAAACGAAGGTGATTATGTAAAAAAGAATGATACCATCGCTTTTATCTCCGAAATTAAGGACGAATATATTGACCCACAATTAATAAATCGATCAGAACAACAAATTAAAGCTAAAGAAACAACTTTAGAGTCTTATGAAAGTAAAGTGAATGCCGTTAATTCGCAAATAGATGCTTTAAACAAAACTTTACTTCTTAAAATGGAGCAAACGCGAAATAAAATTATCCAAGCAAAAATTAAAGTAACAACAGATAGCATTGAAGCTCAAACTTCTATTAGTAATTATAAAGTAGCTGAGGAGCAATTAAAACGTTTTGAGGAATTGTTAGTAAAAGGAGTTATTTCTAAAACTGATCTAGAAAATAGAAGAGTAAAAGTTCAAGAGGCGCTTGCAAAGAAAACTTCTGCTGAAAATAAGTTTATGTCATCTAAAAACGAATTGTTAAATGCTGATATTGAATTAAATTCAGTTCAGCAAGATTATCAGGAAAAATTAATGAAAGCTGAATCAGATAAGTTCTCAACTCTTTCAGATCTTTATGAAGGTGAAGGGTCATTAACTAAATTGCAAAATCAACTAGCGAATTATAGTATGCGTAAAGGCTTTTATTATGTGTTGGCGCCACAAGATGGGTATATTGCTAAAGCTTACGTACAAGGTATTGGTGAAATTATAAAAGAAGGCGAATCATTATGTGCTATTGTTCCAAATCAAAGCGAGCAAGCGGTTGAAATGTATATTAATCCAATTGATTTACCGCTTATTCAAAAAGGTCAAACAATTCAATTGATTTTTGATGGTTGGCCTTCGTTCGTGTTTTCAGGATGGCCCGGTGTGAGTTTTGGCACTTATAGTGCTGAGGTTGTTGCATACGATAAGGTGTTATCTGATAATGGCAAATTTAGATTATTAGCTAAAAACAAAGGCACTCCTTGGCCTGAAGCTATTCAAATTGGAGGCGGAGTAAAAGGATTTGCATTATTGAATAATGTGCCTTTAATTTATGAATTATGGCGACAAGCAAATGGTTTCCCTCCTGAGTTTTACGTTAAACCAACTACAATAAAAAAAGATGATAAAAAATAATTATAATATATTTCTCATCCTTAGCTTACTTTTTGTTTTTTCGTTAGAAGGGATTAGTCAAACTCTCACCATTTTAAGTTATGAAAATTATTTAAATAATGTTTTAGAAAATAATCCAATTGCAAAGCGTGCGGAAAATATAAAACAATATGGTGAATTGCAATACAAGGCTGCTAAAGGTAATTTTGACCCCTTTATTAGCGGTTCTTATGATAATAAACAATTTAATGGCAGCAATTATTATAGTATTTTAAGTAGTAGCGCTAAGCTTCCTATTTTTACAGCACAAAATTTAAAATTTGGATATGAATATGGAGTAGGGGCTAACATTAATCCAGAGCAATACACTTCTTCTTATGGTTTACCTTATGTTGGATTAGAAGTGGGTTTATTGCAAGGAATGTTTATTGATTACAGACGAGCAGAGGTTTTAAAATCACGCGAATATGTTCAGTATTATTCTGCTGAAAAAAACATTCAATTAAACGGATTATTATTTGAGTCTTCACTTAAGTATTTTGATTGGTTGTTTAGTTTGAGGCAATTGTCATTAAATAATTATTTTTTGGATTTAGCACGTCAGCGTTTAATTGGTATTGAATCATTGGCAAGCATTGGTGAGCGGGCGGCCATGGATACTATTGAAGCAGCTGTTTTGTATCAAACTCGATTATTGGACTTTCAAAATTCTCAAATTGAAAACAAGAAGCAAAATAATGAGTTGGCGTCATTTAACTGGCAGGCTTCATCAATGGATATAAATAATATTTATACACCTTCTGATAGTTTAGATTCTTATTTTGAAAAAGCAAAAACTAGTTTAATGAAACGCTTATATCAAGATTCCATAAGTAATCCTGTAATTGATAAATACAACTCTTTTCAATCTATTCTAAAAATTGATAATAAGTTGAAACGAGAAATGATTAAACCAAAGTTAGATGTAAATTATAATTTGTTATCCTACAATCCAAATTCTATTAGCCCTGTATACTCACAAAATAATTATAAATGGGGCGTAGATTTGTCATTTCCTTTGTTTTTAAGAAAAGCGAGAAATGAATATAAAATGTCGAGGATTAATGCTGAAAACAACACTTTTGAATTAACTAACAAGAGTAATGAACTAAATTATAAATTGAATGCTTTAAAACAAACTATTGGTTTAATTGCAGAACAACTTTTAAATGCTGAGCGATCTGTTCGATATAATAAACAACTTGTTGAAGCGGAAAAATTAAAGTTTAATAATGGAGAAAGCTCTTTATTTATTTTAAATGCTCGTGAAAATAAATGGCTTGAATCTGAATTGAAATTAACGGAGTATAAATTAAAGTTCATTAAAACTGTATTAAATATTATTTTCTTAAAAGGAACATTAAATTATCAGCTGTAATTAATATCCTTCATACCAATTAAATTTATTTTTAACGATATTAGCCTTTTCTTTTTTAATGTAATTTAAGTATGAGTTTGCCACTGGTGAGAAAGCTTTATTTTTCATCCAAATTAAATTCCACATTGATTTAATTGGAAAGTTTTTCACTGGAATAATTTGCAATTCTTTTTCTAATAATTCATTTTTAATTCCTATTAGTGGCATAATGGAGTAGCCCAAGCCTGCAATAACGGCTTGTTTTACGGCTTCATTTGAGGTTAATTCCATTTTTTTATGAATCGGTAAGTTATTCTTTTCAATAAATTTTTCCATCACTAATCTAGTACCTGATCCATTTTCTCTATATATCATTGCAATATCATTAAATATAGTTTTGTCGTTTAGTGCTTTGTTATATTTTTTATCTGTATTTCCAACTAAATATAATTTATTTTGCATTAACTCTACTTTGTCAATTTTTAATTTTTCAGGTAATACTGATACCAATGAAAAATCAACCTCGTTATTTTCCAAACTTTCAAGTACTTTGCTTTTGTTTGTTACATCTAATATTAATTCAATGCCAGGGTTTTCTTTTAAAAATCCGGATAAAAAATAAGGCATAATGTATTTACCTGTTGATACAATCGATATTTTCAATCGCCCACTCAACTGGCCTTTATAAGCCATCGTTTTATAATTTATAGCATATACTTCATTTAAAATACGCTCAGTGGCAACAGCTATTTCTTTTCCAAAATCCGTCACATACAATTGCCTGCCTATTACCTCTGTTAAGGGTATTTCAAATTGATCTTGAAAGTTTTTCAATTGAATGGAAACGGCCGGTTGAGTTAAATGAAGCTCAATAGAAGCTTTAGTAATGCTTTTTGTTTGAGTAACCTTTAAAAATATCTGTAATTGATTGAGTGTATAATTCATAAAAATATTTTATATATATCATTACAAATATAAATAAAAATATATGATTTAATGTGTATAATTTTGTTGCGAAGAAAGACAATTAGTAAATATTAAACTTTAATAAAACTAAATAATATGACAAGAATTACAGTAGCAAAAGGAGACGGAATCGGCCCAGAAATTATGGATGCAACCTTAAAAGTAATTTTAGCCGCTGGTGCTAAAATAGAAATTGATGAAATTGAAGTTGGTGAAAAAGTTTATTTAGCTGGAAATACCGCAGGTATTGCTAAAGAATCGTGGGATGTTATTAGAAAAAATAAAGTGTTTTTAAAAGCACCAATAACTACACCACAAGGTGGTGGTTATAAAAGTTTAAACGTTACTACTCGAAAGTTTTTAGGATTATACTCAAACGTGCGACCATGTTCTAGCTTTCATCCTTTTGTAAAAACAAAACATCCTGTTATGGATATTGTAATTGTTAGGGAAAATGAAGAAGATTTATATGCTGGAATTGAGCATCAACAAACTGACGAGGTTATTCAATGTTTAAAAGTAATTAGCCGCCCAGGTTGCGAAAAGATAGTGCGTTACGCATTTGAATATGCTAAGCAGTATGGTCGTAAAAAAGTAACTTGTTTTACAAAAGACAACATTATGAAACAAACAGATGGATTATTTCATCAAGTGTTTGATGAAATTGCAAAGGAGTATCCTGAAATAGAAAATGAACATTGGATTATTGATATTGGTGCAGCAAAAATGGCTGATACTCCAGAAGTATTTGACGTCATTGTTACGTTAAATTTATATGGTGATGTTTTATCTGATGTTGCTGCACAAATTGCTGGTTCTGTGGGATTAGCAGGTTCTTCTAATATTGGTGAAGAATGCTCAATGTTTGAAGCTATTCATGGTTCTGCACCACGAAGAGCAGGGCAAAATATGGCAAACCCATCGGGCTTATTGCAAGGTGCCGTTTTAATGTTAAATCATATCGGACAAACCGAAGTGGCGGAGAAAGTTCAAAATGCTTGGTTAAAAACAATCGAAGATGGCATCCATACTTACGATATTTTTAAAGATGGAACTAGCAAACAAAAGGTAGGAACTAATGAGTTTGCCGAAGCGGTTATTGCTAACCTTGGAAAAATACCATCGGTTTTGAAACCCGTTTCTTATGCAAAAGGATCAGCACTTGTATTACCAAAATATAAAAGAAGACCAAATGCTAAAAAAGATTTACTAGGTGTGGATGTTTTTGTTCATTGGTCTGAAAGTAACCCTAATGAATTAGCTTCAAAAATTAAACAGTTAGAATTGAATGATGTTAAACTTTCAATGATAACTAATAGAGGTATTAAAGTTTGGCCTGATGGATTTAGTGAAACATTTTGTACTGACCACTGGAGATGTCGTTTCAAATCTGTTGAGGGTGTAAATTTCACGAAATCTGAAATTATTGAAATATTGAGTAAAGCGGTTAATTTAAATATTGATATTATTAAAACTGAAAATTTATACGCTTTTGATGGCAAACCAGCTTTCTCATTAGGGCAAGGACAATAGTTTAAGATTTTAAATCTAAAAAAATAAATATTTATATATGAAAATACAATTAATTGAAGGGAATTTTGACGCTAAAGATGCTATTGAAATTTTAACAAAAATGATTCATGTGAAAATTAAATTTCAGGAAGACAAGATTAATGAAATCTCAGGTGAAGAAGAAATGAAAATGAGAGAAAATAGAATTATTCATCTTCAAAAAAATTTGTTTGAGATGCGGAAACATATTGAGCAAAAAATCGGTAAAATAACTATTCAAAGCAGTATTACTTTAGACTAAATAAATATGGAGAATCAGCAAAATTTTAAATTAATCGATGGTAAATTTAAGCCTTCAGAGGCAATTAACATCTTGTATTCTATATACGATAGGAAAATTAATTTTCATCAATTAGAATCTTTTAGAATTCAAGAAAGGAATTCAGGTAACGCAGATTTTCATACTAAACGTATTTTAGAGCTCCAAGAATCATACTCTCTGCTAAAGAACTATATTAATAAGGGAGATAGTGAAGGATTTGATTTTCAAATATTTTGTGATATTAAAATTTCAATGGTAAAAAAATGATAATGTTAGATATCATACAATATGATGAGAAAAGGGCAATAAAGATTTCAAAATTTCTTATAGAAAAAAAATATGCTATTGAAACTCATATTGATACTAATATCATATTCAATTCTGCTGTTGAAGTTAAAACAGTTCGTTTGTTTTTTATTACTAAGGCCTTGTTGTTTGATATGATTGATAAAGAAATTAGCGAACGTTTTTATTCTAAAGATCTTAAAATATACGCAACACCTGTTACTCATATCAGTCAATCATTTGGTGATTTATTAAGAAATAATTTAAAAGCTGTATAATATGAAGGGGTTTTATTTTTTAGTTTACCTTTCATATTGTATGGCTTTTTCACAAAATATTAATTCATCTTATTAATAATGTACAGTTATAAATTGAGTTTTTTTGAAACTAAGAATTAATTTATGTTTGAAGGACGGGATTTATTAATAGCTACTAAACATCATAAAGAGAAAGTTATTGCCCCATTATTTGAAAAAGAACTTGGTGTAAAATGTGTTGTTGCTCAAAATTTTGATACAGATATTCTCGGCACTTTTACAGGCGAGGTTGAAAGAAAAGCTGATCCAATAACTACTTTACGAAATAAGTGTTTAATGGCCATGGAGATGAATGAATCAGACTTGGCTGTAGCCAACGAAGGGTCATTTGGCCCACATTCTCAATTATATTTCGCACACGCTAATCATGAGTTAGTGATATTGATTGATAAAAAGAATGGCATCGAATTGATTGCTTCTCAAATATCAATGAGTACTAATTTTTCGGGAAATTCATTTAATCAATGGACGGATTTATTATTTTTTTCTGAATCTGTTAGTTTCCCTTCTCATGCTATTATTTTGAGAAAAGATAGAGAATCTAATGACGATATTTTTAAAGGTATTATAACTATTGATGAGTTAAAATCGTGTTTCGATTTTATTTTAAATAAATACGGTTCTGTTTATGCTGAAACAGATATGCGAGCCATGCATAATCCAACAAGAATGTTAGTTATTGAAAATGCTTTTAAAAAATTAATTGACAAAATTAATTCACGTTGCCCTCATTGCAATGCTATTGGCTTTGATGTTGTTACTGTAAAGGCTGGTTTGCCATGTAGTTTGTGTGGATTTAAAACTAAGTCAACTCTATCGCATATTTATGGTTGCAATAAATGTAATTATCAAGAAGAAAAAAAATTCCCTAATGATGTAAAAGAAGAGGACCCCATGTATTGCGATAGATGTAATCCTTAAAATAATTTAAAAAATGAGTAAAGTTTTAATAAAAGGTGCAACCATTATAAATGAAGGAAAGTCTTTTTGTTCTGACGTGTTAATTGTGAACGATAGAATTGAAAAAATAGCTAAGTCTATAGAACCACCAAAAGGAAACGTTAAAATAATAAATGCCGAAGGATTGTATTTAATTCCAGGATTGATTGATGATCAAGTTCACTTTAGAGAACCTGGTTTAACACATAAAGCTACTATTTATAGTGAATCGAGAGCTGCTGTGGCGGGCGGCATTACTTCTTTTATGGATATGCCTAATACAATGCCTAATACGACTTCTTTAGAATTATTAGAAGAAAAATATGTATTAGGCAAACAAAATTCTTTAGCTAATTATTCTTTTTTTATGGGTATTACCAAACATAATTTGGAAGAAGCCTTGCAAATTGATAACGAAACAGTTTGTGGTTTAACGGATGATGGTTTATACTTTGATGCAGAAGATGGAATATTAGCAAATTATCCTGATTTTTTAGAACAACTTTTTTCAAGAACAAGTTCATTAGTAACATTACATTGCGAAGATGATGCAATGATCAATCAAAATACAAAGATCTTTAGAGATAAGTATGGAGATGATGTGCCGCCATATTGTCATTCATTAATAAGAACTGAACAAGCTTGTTACGACGCTACCAAAAGAGTGATTGATATTGCGAAAAAGTATAATACACGATTTCATGCTTATCATATTTCTACGGAAATGGAAACGCATTTATTCAAATCAAATAGTTTATTAAGAAATAAAAGAATAACATCAGAAGCCTGTGTTCATCATTTATGGTTTACTGATAAAGATTATGACCGCCTAGGAAATTTAATAAAATGGAATCCATCTATAAAATCTGAAAATAATAAATTGGGATTAATTAAAGCGTTAAATGATAACCTCGTTGATATAATTGCAACCGATCATGCGCCGCATTTACTTTCTGAAAAGGAAGGTAATTATTTTCAAAGTAAATCAGGCGGACCATTAGTTCAACATGCACTAGTTACTTTATTGGAATTGTATCATCAAGATTGTTTTACCTTAGAAAAAATTGTTGAAAAAACCAGTCATCATGTCGCTGAAATATACCGCATGGTTGATAGAGGATACATTAGAGAAGGTTATTTTGCCGATTTAGTTTTGATTGATTTGAATAATCCTTGGAAATCAACTGCTGATTTAAACTTATATAAATGCGGTTGGTCGCCTTTTGATAATTATGAATTTAAAAGTAAAGTTTTGCAAACTTATGTAAATGGTAATCTTGTTTACGATGGAGGTATCTTTAATCATAGTACACTTGGTAAACGATTGTTATTTGAACGTGAAAGATAAAATAGTATTAACCAATTTAAACTAAAACAAAACCAATCTATGAACTTTGAATTATTAGTATCCAATTTAACGAGTCCAGCATTTTTATTTTTTATCCTTGGCGTTATTGCTGTTAAAGTAAAAAGTGATTTAGAAATACCTGCTAATTCTTCAAAGTTTATTTCTCTCTATTTATTGTTTTCAATTGGTTTTAAAGGTGGCCAAGAATTATCTCATGAGTCTTTTTCTCTGGAAATTGTTTTTTCAATGTTATTTGGAATAATTGTTTCATTATTAATTCCAGTGTATACATTTTTTATATTGAAACGTAAATTAAATGTATTTGATGCTGGCGCAATTGCTGCGGCTTATGGCTCAGTAAGTGCTGTTACTTTTGTTACAGCAGTTTCTTATTTAGATTCTGAAAAGCTGCAATTGCATGGACATATGGTAGCAATTATGGCATTAATGGAATCGCCTGCAATTATTGCCGGTTTAATTTTAATATCTATCTACAATAAAGATGACTCAAATAAAATAAACAAGTTATCAGTAATTAAACATTCATTTACAAATGGAAGTGTTTTATTAATACTCGGAAGTTTAATTATTGGATTATTGGCAAATGCTAAACAAGCCGAAGGAATTAAGCCTTTTACAAATGATATTTTTAAAGGGTTTTTAGCTATTTTTTTATTAGATATGGGTGTAGTAAGTGGAAGAAAATTAAGTTCATTTTTATCAAATGGTTGGTTCCCATTTTTCTTCGCTATTGTCATCCCGTTATTTAATGGATGTGTAATTGCGGTTTTAAGTTCACTCGTTACGGATGATATTTCAAATAGATTTATGTTTGCGGTTTTAGCTGCTAGTGCCTCTTATATTGCCGTACCAGCAGCGATGAAATTAGCTGCTCCAAAATCAAATCCAGGCTTATATTTACCAATGGCATTAGCTATCACATTTCCAATAAATATAACCATTGGGATGCCGATTTATTTATCGGTAATTAATTATTTACATTTGTAAAATGTTTGTTCGGTTTATTATACTATTTTATTTTATTTTTCATGAAGTTAATCTAAGAGCACAATCTCATCCTGTTTTTAATGAACAATCATTTGGTAAAGGTTATTCATCTTATTATATAGGTTCAGGCGCATTTAAACGCCATTTAGATTTAAATAGAATTGGTTATAAAGCGCAAGAGTATTCAAAATCGCCCGCATTTGTTATTGGCGCAGATTTTTGCATTTATCCTCGTGCTAGTAATGCTTATCTTGGTTTGGGGCCATATTTTACCAGTTGGATAGGCGTTAAAGTAACTGAGGTTGATGACATAAAAACCGAAAAATTATTCTCGAACTCTACGCTTGCTATTAAGTTTACGCATCATGCGTCTTTTTTTGTCCGTAAAAAATTAGATGTGTGTAGTGGATATATTGCTGGTGTTAATTTAAAATATTACCATTCTTACAAAATTGATGGAGTAGATATAAAGTCTTCTGTAAATAATAATGAAGTAGTACCGGCTTTAGGTATTACTATAACTATAAAATATTATGCATTTAAAAATATGGGATTTTATTTGGAAGGTGGAATTGGATACAGAATCAATATGTTAAATGTAGGATTTTGCTATAAATTTAAAAAGAAACAAAAAGCTAATCAATAACCTCTTGGATCTTGTCCATTTTATCTTCGGTGTATTTTCCTGAAACTATTTCTACTATTTTACCTTTAAGGTCGATCACATAAAAATAAGGAATACCATCATCTCCGGGCTTTAGCTGGTCTTTCAATAATTTAATATCCGTATCACAGTCTATAACATTGCCCCATAAATCTTTTTGAGTAGCTGCTTTAAAATCGGCAGCAGCTTTTTTAAATCCACTAATTAGTGGAACAAAATAATAATTTACATCAAAATAACTGGCTACATCAAAATAGTCTGTACCCTTTGGTTTAGCAACAAATATATCGTACATAGGTTGTATCCAAGTTTTTAAATCATCTTCGGCAGAGCGTTTGTAACAAATACCAACGATGGTAAATTTTTTAGCGCCTGCAAGGGGAATTGTAATCGCAGTGCCTTCTAAAGTATGACCTATCAATTGTGGAAAAGGTCCTTTTTGTGCTTTTATGTTTAAACAAAAACATAAAATTAAGATGGTTAATAGATTCTTCATGATTTTTTTATTTTACAACAGAGGCACAAAGCACACTGAGTTATTAAGAATTATATACTTGTTTTTTTACTGTTAATTTCTCTGCGTCTCCGTGGCGAATTATTATAATCCACCCAACATACAAACTCTATCAAATTCTTCGGCTTTAACAATACCAACTGACAAGCGCTGTAGTTTTACTAGCTGCATTTCTTTTAAGTACTCGTCTTCTTTAATTTGAGCTAAGGTTACAGGTGTTTTTAGCGCTTTAAAAGGAGCAAATTCTACAGCAACCCAAGCCGTTTCATTTGTTGTAGGGTCTTGGTAAGCTTCTTTCACAACTTTAGCAATACCAACTACACATAAGCCTTCGTTACTATGATAAAACAAAGCTAAGTCGCCTTTTTTCATGGCTTTTAAGTTGTTACGGGCTGCATAATTTCGTACGCCATCCCAAGTGGTAATTTTATCCTTTTTAAACTGTTCCCAGCTATATTTAAAAGGTTCTGATTTAATAAGCCAATAATTCATGCAATAAATTAGTTAATTAGTCAATTTGAAAATTAGTCAATTAACTAGATAATCACAACAAAAATTGATAACATTTTCCTTTATAAATTCATCGAAAATAAGTTTGAATTGTTGTAGTATTTATTAGATTTGTTACGCATTTTAAAACGTACCATATGGCACATTTATCAGATAAAGTAAATCTTATTTCAGAATCACAAACTATTGCTATGGCTCGTAAAAGCCGTGAGTTAAAAGCGCAAGGTATTGATATCATTAGTTTGAGTTTGGGAGAGCCCGACTTTAAAACACCTGATGTTATTAAGCAAGCAGCTATTAAGGCAATTAACGAAGATTTTACGTATTACACGCACGTGAGTGGTTATGTTGAATTGCGCGAGGCAATCTGCAAAAAATTTAAACGTGATAATAATTTAGATTATACTGCGGATGATATTGTTGTGTCTTCAGGAGCTAAGCAAAGTATAGCAAATGCGGTATTATGTTTAATCAATCCAGGAGATGAAGTGATTATTCCTGCCCCTTTTTGGGTAAGTTATTTAGAGATTTTAAAATTAGCAGGTGGTGTGCCAATTATTATTGATACAACTATTGAAAACGATTTTAAAATTACTGCCGAAGAATTAAAAGCACATATCACACCAAAAACACGTATGATGATGTTTAGTACTCCTTGTAATCCTACTGGTTCGGTTTATAGTAAACAAGAATTAAGGGCGATTGCAGATGTGGTAAAACAACACGATGAATTATACATCATGAGTGATGAGATTTACGAACATATTAATTTCGTTGGTGGTCATGAGAGTATGGCTCAGTTCCCAGATATTAAAGACAGAGTGATTACTATCAATGGTGTATCAAAAGGATTTGCTATGACAGGTTGGAGAGGTGGAATTATGGCCGCTCCAAAATGGATTGCACAAGCTTGCGATAAAATGCAGGGACAGTTTACATCAGGTACCTGTAGCATTACTCAAAAAGCGATGCATGCAGCTATGGAATTACCAACAGAAAGCACATACTATATGCGTGACGCTTTTTTAAAGAGAAGAAATTTAGTACTGGAATTAATGAAAGATATCCCGGGATTTAAAACAAACGTGCCTGATGGTGCATTTTATGTGTATCCGGAAGTGTCTGCTTTGTTTGGTAAAAAATACAATGAATACACAATTAATAACGCAACTGATTTATCCATGTTTTTATTAGATGTGGCTCATGTGGCATTAGTACCAGGCGCTGCATTTGGGGATGATAAATACATTCGTTTTTCGTATGCAACATCAGAAGATAAATTAACTGAAGCCTTAAAAAGAATGAAAGAGGCAATTGAAAAATTGAAATAAGAGATTGAAAATACCAAAGGGATTTAAGAGACTCGAGGAATAAAAATTAATAAAAAATCTGCAAAATCTCCGCTATCTGCGGGAAATAGAATTAAAGAGTAAATGAAGAAATTATCTGTAAAAAAAGAACACATCCGTGAAATGTTTAAATCGTTTAGTAATTTAAATGTTTTAATTATAGGCGATGTGATGATTGATAGTTATATGTGGGGAAAAGTAAATCGTATTTCTCCCGAGGCACCAGTTCCTATTATCGCAGTCAATAAAAAAGAAAAACGTTTAGGTGGAGCAGCTAATGTGGCTCTTAACATTCAAGCAATGGGTGCTAATCCTATTTTGTGTTCTGTGATTGGTATTGATTACGAAGGACAAAATTTTATGGATTTATTAAAAACTCAAAAGCTAAGTCAAAAAGGAATTTTGAAATCTCGGGATAGAATTACAACTGAAAAAACGCGAGTGATTGGAAATAATCATCAGTTGTTGCGTATTGACGAAGAGATTGAAGAAGATATTACGCCAGCAGAAACTCAACAATTAATAACACTGATTTCGTATTTAATTCAAAACGAAAAAATTGATGTGATTTTATTTGAAGATTATAACAAAGGTTTAATTACTCCAAAATTAATTAGTAAAGTTGTTGAAGTGGCTAAAAGCAAAGGTATCCCAACTTGCGTAGACCCTAAAACAAAAAACTTTAACGCATACAAAGGCGTAACATTATTTAAGCCAAACTTAAAAGAGTTACGTGAAGGATTAAAAATGGATATTAGTTCAGATAATATTAATGAACTACAACGCGCTATTAGTAGCTTTAGAGTAAAACAAAAATTTGATACAGCTTTAGTTACTTTGGCCGAAAAAGGAGTTATTATAAATTCTCGTTCAGAGAAGCATCATACGCCAGCGCATATACGCAGTATTGCTGATGTGAGCGGAGCAGGGGATACCGTAATAAGTGTAGCTTCATTATTAGTAGCATTGCATGCAAACCCAATTGTTATGGCTGCTATTGCAAATTTAGCAGGCGGTTTAGTGTGTGAACAAATTGGCGTTGTACCTGTTAATAAAGAACAGTTATTAGAAGAAGCATTGAAGTTAGACTTCGTTAGATAATTTTTTGTCTCGCAGATTTCGCAAATCGGCGTCGATAATTTTAAATATGTTTAATCTGCGATAATCCGCGATATCTGCGGGAAATATAAATGGAACCGGTTACACCCTATAACAACAACGAATCAAAAAAAGAGCAAGTTGCTCAAATGTTTGATAATATTGCTTTTCGTTACGATTTTTTAAATTCCTTATTATCATTAGGCATTCATAAAGGTTGGAGAAAAAATTGCATTAAATTAATTGCAGATAAACAACCAAAATATATTTTAGATGTCGCTACTGGTACTGGTGATTTTGCCATTGCTGCCATGAAGTTAAATCCAACCAAAGTTATAGGTATTGATATTAGTGAAGGGATGATGAAATTTGGAAGAGAAAAACTTCAAAAATTAAATCTTGATAAAACCATAACACTTCAATATGGAGATGCTGAAACATCTGATTTGGCTGATAACTCGATGGATGCTATAACTGTTGGATTTGGTGTGAGAAATTTTGAGAACTTAGAAAAAGGTCTGGCTAACATGCTGCGAATTTTAAAACCAGGCGGGCAATTATGCGTGTTAGAATTTTCTTCCCCGCAAAATTTTCCCGTGAAACAATTTTATAAATTTCATTTTAAATATATTACACCAACTTTAGGACGACTATTTTCAAAAGACACACGTGCATACACTTATTTACCTGAATCTATCAAAGCGTTCCCAGACAATGAACGCTTTACAGCTATTTTAGAAAAAGTAGGCTATAAAAAAGCAAGTTTTAGTTCTGTAGGACTTGGTTTAGCAGCTATTTATATGGCGGAGAAATAAGACTTTATTTTATTAATTGTAATTCAATGAAGTAATTTTTTGCTCTTTTTTCAGCAACTAAATCTAAACTAAGCATAACACTTGCTTGAATTAATAAGCCTAGTGCTAGGCCTTTCCAAAAGGTTTGATAAGAATCTTTAAATATAACCCATAATATCATTCCTGTTATAATTAAAATAACCTCAATCCATTTATAGATAACAAAATCCTGTATCACTTTTTCTATTCTGGGTAATTCTATTGTTTTAATATTATCGTTACTTTGTTTAACAAATTGTTGAACTCTTTCTAAATCTTTGGGAGTTCTATTGTAAACTATTATTCCAGCAGTTAATTGTATAACACCTATTAATAATAAAGGAATAGCTAGGCCTTTGAAAAAGGAATATTTTATAATAAATAAAAAAGTACTGGCTAATAAAATGGACATTATACCAAGTATAATAACAAATAAAAGTTGAATTTTTTCTTCCGTAAAATAAATAGCTATAAAATCAGAATATTCTACCATGCGTAGTTTTAAGTAAATCTAATGAATATTATTTTGTTGTTGATCTTTAGTATTCTAATAATCAATCAATGATAAAAAGAGATTCTGAGGGGTATTCCCTCTTTTGATTTCTAAATAGTTTAGTGAATTTTGGTGTAAATTGATTTTTGCAAAATAACACAAGATTTATGAAATATTTAAAATTGAAATACATTTTTGTTTTTACCGTTTTCGTTAACATTACGTTTTTAAATAGCCAAACAATATATACATGGAATTCTTTTCCTTTAGGCGGCAGTAGTTATAACACAAGCGTTGGCTCTTGCTCAATGGCAGTTACCGTAAATGGTAGCCAATACAATAACACTTCAGGTACTGCTCCCTTATTTACAAATACGGGGACTTTGCCAACATCAGGTGACGGAAGAAATGGTTTATTTATTGATCATAATTGGACAACGACTACTAATTCTACAACTGTAGTATTTACGTTCAATCCAGCTATTAACAATCCTAGCTTTACAGTTTATGATATAAATAGAATGGCTGCCTGTTCTGATTTTTGCGGACCCCAATGGGATGATAGAGTTATTGTAACTTCCGCTAATAATATAACGGCTACCTCTTTAAATCCGCCACAACATACAATTACCGGATCAGGAACTAACAATGTTTCAGTTGGTAATGCAGTATCTTGCTCAGCGAGTAATGCAAATGTAAATTTTTCTATTGCTGGTTCAATAACAACCTTTACATTAACATATACTTCCGCCTCAGCTTTAACAAGAGCTTCTAGTTTTTCTGGTTGTGCAAATCCTACGCCTGCAAATTGTCTTACACGTGTTGCTTGTTCATCAGATCCTGCTAGACAATACATTACAATTAGTAACATAACTGGTCAATCTTTAATTGCTCCTACAGGAATAACTGGGAACTTAAATTTATGCACGCCTGCATCAACAACTTTAACTGCTACTGGTGGAACTGGTACTACCAGATGGTATACTGGTGGATGTGGAACTACATTAATAGGAACAGGGTCTTCAATAGTTGTATCACCAGCAGTTACAACAACCTATTATGCAGCAAATGTAAATTGTAATGTTAATACACCTTGTGCATCTGTTGTGGTTACAGTTACTACAACTCCAACAGCAAATGCAGGAACTTCACCTGCACAATTAACTTGTTTAACTACTAGTGTTACTTTATCAGGATCAGGTGGTGGTAGTTATTCTTGGACAGGCCCAGCTGGTGGAATATCATCAGGAGCAACAGCAGCAGTACCAACCGTTACTAGATCTGGGACATACAGTTTGACAGTAAGTAATGGTGCTTGTAATTCTGCAATAGCTACAGTTGTTGTTACACAGAATACTGCAACACCTGTTGTTACATCCTCAACAACTCAAATTACTTGTGCCAATGCAACAGCTCAAGCTGGCTTATCAACAGGAGCTCCATCCCCGAGTTATAATTGGAGTGGAACAGGTATTACATCTGCCACTAATATTAGTACGATAACAGTTAATGCGGGAGGGACTTTTAATTACACAGTAACAAATGGAGTTACTGGTTGTAAAACTATTGGTTCTGTTTTTATATCATTAAATACAACGGCCCCATCAGTTTCTAGTACATCAGCAGGAACATTAAACTGTTCAAATCTTACGGTTCAAACGGGTATTAGTTCTCCAAGTTCACCTATTAGTTATAATTGGTCAGGTCCTGGGATTACTGCTGGTGCAGGTACAGCTTCTGTAATCGTTAATACTCCCGGAACATATAATTATACTCTAACAAATACATCTAATGGCTGTCAATCTTTTGGATCTACTTCTGTTAGTCAAAATACAGTTATTCCAATTGTAAATCAGAGTGTTAGTAATACAATTACTTGCGCTACTTCAACAGCTAATGCCATTACCTCCACAACATCAACACCTGTAAGTTATAATTGGACTGGCCCAGGGATTGTTTCTGGCGCTAACTCTTCAACAGTAACGGTTAATACTGGCGGCACTTATAACTATTCAGTTACTAACACATCTAATGGTTGCCGCGCTGTTGGGTCTGTTTCTGTTACCCAAAATACTCCAACCTTTACAACTGCATCTGTAAATAGTAACTCGATAAATTGTTTGTCTACTACCGCTGTAATTTCAGCATCATCTACTGCGTCTCCATTAACATTTAATTGGTCGGGGCCAGGAATAGTATCTGGTAATGGAACACCTTCTATTACTGTAAATACAGGAGGTACATATAACTATACAGCCACCAATACCTCTAATGGATGTACTTCGGTAGGTTCATCTGTTTTATCATCAAATACAAATACGGTTAATATATCGTCAACATCTTCCACTTCTCTTACATGTAATACATCAACTGCCTTAG
>JBKJPW010000213.1:0-29229 GCA_046594225.1 Bacteroidia bacterium | reverse complement strand
CCACGTACATAACTTTCATCTTTGTTAGATGAATACTGACGCAACCAATCCATCAAATTCATATCGCCCGTAAAGTACTTAGCGTTATCATTTGGTAAATAGCCTTTGTGAATGGTTGTTCCAAATTTATATTCGCCTGTATCTGCTGTATCTTCTTCATTAATGATGTCAAATAAAGCAGTAATAGCCAAATGATTTTTAGCGATGAAAGCAATTTTATCTCCTTTACTCACATTGATGTTTACATTTTTAAACAACACACCATCTGCATTTGATTTTGATAAATTTTCGATATGTAAAATTTGATCTCCTGCTTCGCGTTCTTGTTTAAAAATAATACCTGGATACTTACGTGTACTTGCAGGAATTTCATCAATCACTAACTTATCTAATAATTTTTTACGAGAAGTTGCTTGGCTTGATTTACTAGCATTAGCGCTGAATCGACGAACGAAATCTTGTAATTCTGTTCGCTTGTCTTCCATTTTTTTATTAGCATCGCTACGTTGTTTTAATGCTAACTGACTCATTTGGTACCAGAAACTGTAGTTACCACTATATGCTTTTAATTTATTAAAATCAATATCACAAGTGTGAGTACAAACAGCATCTAAAAAATGTCGATCGTGACTAATGACAATAACGGTGTTTTCAAAATCGGCTAAATAATTTTCTAACCAAGATATAGTTTCAACGTCCAAATCATTGGTGGGCTCATCTAATAATAAAATATCAGGGTTACCAAAAATGGCCTGCGTTAATAAAATCTTTACTTTGTCTTTTCCTGTTAAATCCTTCATTATTTTATAATGAGATTCAACGGTGATACCAACGTTAGTTAATAAATTGGCAGCATCGCTTTCAGCATTCCAACCATTCATTTCTCCAAACTCTGCTTCTAATTCAGCTGCTTTATTTCCATCTGCTTCACTAAAATCAGGCTTTGCATAAATAGCGTCTTTTTCCTTCATGATATTATAAAGGCGCTTATTTCCCATCATTACTGTGTCTAACACCGTAAACTCATCAAACTCAAAGTGATTTTGTTTTAAAACACTCATACGCATACCAGGTAAAATATTTACCTGACCTTTATTAGGCTCAATTTCACCTGATAAAATTTTCATGAAGGTTGATTTACCAGCACCGTTAGCGCCAATTAAACCATAACAGTTACCGGGAGTAAATTTTACATTTACCTCATCAAACAAAATACGCTTGCCGTATTGCAAACTCACATTAGAAACAGAAATCATCTCTTAAAAAAATTAGGCGGCAAAGATACAAAAAAGATTCAAGGGACAAAAGACCAAAGAGACTGAAAGACAGATAAAATCAAAGAGATAAAACATCATTTAACGTATCTTTTAGATTAAATCTTTCATCTTTAATCTAAAAAAAAGTACCTTCGTTGCTCAAAACTAAACACTATGCCAAAAGGAATTTATAAAGTACCCGTTGCGGTTAATGAACCCATAAAATCTTATGCTCCGGGAAGCCCAGAACGTAAAGAATTACAAGCAATGTTAAGAGAATTGCGTAGTAAAAAATTGAATATTCCTATGTATATTGGTGCAGAGGAAGTTGAAAGCCATGTGTTGGTAAGAATTCATCCACCACACGATCATAAACATGTATTAGGTCATTTTCATAAAAGTGATAAATCACATGTAACTCAAGCTATTGATGCAGCGTTAGCCGCTAAAGAAAAATGGGCAAACTTAAGTTGGGAACATAGAGCGAGTATATTTTTAAAAGCAGCTGAATTAATTGCAGGTCCGTACCGCGCTAAATTAAATGCAGCTACTATGTTAGGACAAAGTAAAAATGCGTTTCAAGCAGAAATTGATAGTGCGTGCGAAATCATTGACTTTTTAAGATTCAATGTACAATATATGACGGAGATTTATGCGGAGCAACCAATTTCAGGACCTGGTGTTTGGAACCGTTTAGAGTGGAGACCATTAGAAGGATTTATTTATGCCTTAACGCCATTCAACTTTACAGCTATTGCAGGTAATTTACCTACCAGTTGTGCCATGATGGGTAATGTGGTTGTTTGGAAACCAAGTAACACACAAGTTTACAGTGCAAACGTATTGATGGAAATTTTTAAAAAAGCAGGCGTACCAGATGGTGTAATTAATTTAATTTATCCTAGTGGTCCTGATGCAGCTGAAGTGATTTTTAATCACAGAGATTTCGCCGGTATTCACTTTACGGGAAGTACCGAAGTTTTTCAAAATATTTGGCAAACAATAGGAAATAATATTCATAAATACCGTTCTTACCCACGTATTGTTGGCGAAACAGGAGGGAAAGATTTTATCATGGCACATAAATCTGCTGAACCAAAATCTTTAGCTGTAGCAATTTCTCGTGGAGCTTTTGAATATCAAGGACAAAAATGTTCAGCGGCATCTCGTTGTTATGTTCCAAGTAATTTATGGGAAGAAGTAAAAGGATATGTGTTAGCTGATTTGAAAGACATGAAAATGGGTCCTACAGAAGACTTCACTAACTTTATTAATGCAGTAATTGACGAAAAAAGCTTTGATAAATTAGCCAAGTATATTGACGCAGCTAAAAAAGATAGTAACGTTGAAATTATTGCTGGTGGAAACTATGATAAAAGTGTAGGTTACTTTATTGAACCAACTATCATTGTTGCTAAAGATCCAAAATACGTAACCATGTGTGAAGAGTTATTTGGACCAGTATTAACACTTTACGTTTACGACGCTGATAAATTTGAAGAAACATTAGAACTAGTAGATTCAACATCGCCTTACGCCTTAACAGGAGCAATATTATCTCAAGACCGCTATGCGATTGAATTAGCAACAAAAAAATTAAGTAATGCTGCGGGTAATTTTTACATTAACGATAAATGTACGGGAGCAGTAGTTGGTCAGCAACCATTTGGTGGTGCTCGCGGCAGCGGAACAAATGATAAAGCTGGTGCAAAAATTAATTTATTACGTTGGGTTTCTCCAAGAACAATAAAAGAAACATTTACGCCACCAACAGATTATAAATATCCATTTTTACAAGCTGATTAATCCAGAATATTCAATATTTCATTTAATCCTCCGATATTTTTTTGGGGGATTTTTTTTGCTAAAGTTAGGAAACAAACAATTAATTAATTATATTTATCGTACAAATAAAAGCATACGTCCTATAATATCATGACTTTATCTAAAAAAATAACTTACACCAATTTTGATATTGAGATTACCGATTTAGGTTTTTACAAGGTTTGCGTTAATGATACTTGTGAATTTAGTGTGGAGGATTTAAAAAAATTAGTAAGTATACAGCTTGAAATGGGAGCAGAAAAATTACCTGTTTTAGTAATCTGTGCTGAACATGCTGCTACTAATTTAGATTTACTAAATGCTATAGCTAAAAACAGTAATAATCCATATTCAAAAGCCGATGCTTTTGTTATTAAATCAATGGCTCAAAAAATATTAGCCAACTTTTATATTAAAATAAATAAACCCGAAAGACCTACAAAGTTCTTTAACGACATAGAGGAAGCGAAAATTTGGCTTAAACCATTTATCTGATTCAATTGTATCTTGTAAAATAATAATTTATTTTGTCAAAATTTATAGTAGAAAATAAATTCACAATTTCCTTAAATGAAAATTCTTATTATGAATTAATCATAAAAGATAATGTTGAAATTTTTATTGATGATATTCATCTTATTATAAATGCTCAAAAGCTACTAAATGGGATTAAATCGCCTACATTAATTTCTGGTGGACGATATTCTACTACTAATACAGAAACATTAAAATACATTTCTATCAACGAGAACATGCCCTTCTCTAAATGCTCCGCGTTTATAGTTAGTTCCGTCTCCCAAAAATTATTAGGTAATTTCTATTTAAAAATATACAAACCTCAAAGGCCCACACGTTTTTTTAACGAAAGAAACGATGCTATATTATGGCTAAAACAATATCTTTAGTTTTTAGTATCTTTATACTGCTTTGAGAACTTTCTTATTTATATTAATTCTATTTCCATTCTCCTTTTTTAGTCAAGAAAAAAAGAATGCTTTTAATTTATTAATAATGGCAGGCGTTTCTCCATCGCAAGTTCATGGTGATACTTATAGCGGTTTTCATAAATTAGGAGGTATGGGTGGTATTGGCGTAGAAACAATTTTTTCTGAAAAAGCAAGTATGAATTTATCATTTTTATTTATTCAAAAAGGAGCTCGAAAGAATCAAAACTTAGAAAAAAATGATTTGAATTACTACTATTTAAATCTCAACTATGTGGAAGTTCCTATTTTAGTAACCTACACTCAAAATAAATTTATATTTGACATAGGTGTTTCTGCAGCTTACTTGATTAATTACTACGAAGCTTCTGAAGCAGGAAATTTCACGGGGATGTTTCCTTTTCAAAAATATGACTATTCGGTAAAAGTTGGATTAGGTTTAAACATAAATCCCAAATGGTTTGTTAATTTTAGGAGTAGTAACTCATTTATTACAACAAGGCCAAATAGAGTAAAACAAGCTATTTATTACAACAATATTATTGCTCGAACGTTTAATAAAGGATACTACAACAACATTTTAGAATTTACTTTAGGTTACCGAATTAAAACTAAAAAAAATAAAATTGAACCATAAACATAAAATAATTGTAGCCATTACTGGCGCTAGTGGAAGCATTTACGCCAAAGTTCTTTTAGATAAATTATCAAAATTATCTGAACAAATTGACCAGGTAGGAATTGTGATGAGCGATAATGCTAAAGATGTTTGGAAAACAGAATTAGGTAATGAGGATTATAAAAACTATTCTCAATTTAATTTTTATGATAAAACCAATTTTTATGCACCCTTTGCTTCTGGTTCAGCAAAATATAACACCATGATTATTTGCCCATGCAGTATGGGAACTATGGCACGGATTGCTACTGGTATTAGTAACGACTTAACAACTCGTGCGGCTGATGTGATATTAAAAGAAAGGCGAAAACTCATTTTAATGATTAGAGATACACCTTATAGTTTGATTCATATTAATAACATGAAAACGATAACTGAAGCTGGTGGTATTATTTGTCCTGCATCACCCTCATTTTATAGTAACCCTAAAACATTTGAAGAATTAGCAGCTACTGTGGTTGACCGTTCTTTAGATTTAGCTGGATTAGATATAAAAAGTTACCGTTGGGCTGAGTAAAACACTGTTTTTTAACAATTTACGTCACAATTTGTTAGCAATAATCAGTTTTTATTTCAAAATATTTATATATTTTTGGGTGAAATTTAAATTCATCTATAATGAAAAGACTTTTATCTATTATTTTTATCGCTTTAGCAATAAATTCTTTTGCACAAGTAGCAATTGTAACACCTGCTACTCAAGCATCCAATGTTACGATGACTAATATCTCAACAACATCCATTAAAGTTGATTGGACTTCGGGAAGCGGTTTATATGAGATTGTAATTATGCGACCGGCCACTGCTACAAGAGTAGCTCCATCTGATGCTAATATGCCAGCATATACTGCTAGTTCAAATTATGGTGCTGGTTCAAACCTTGGTTCAACAAATTATGTGGTTTACAAGAGTTCTGGAACTTCGGTAACTGTAAATGGATTAACTCCTGGAATAAATTATGAAGCAGTTGTTTATAGTTATAATTATGGATGCGGGCAATACGTATTTGGAAGTTGTACTCAACCTAATGTATACTTAGTAAAAACTACTTATGGTTCAGGTAACAGTGAGCAACATTATACATTAGCAACAAAACCAACTGCTTATCCTACTTTAACAGTTGTTGGAACGCCAGGACCTACTACTGCAACACTTAACGTTGGAGGAACAGGAGCAACTTGGAGTTTGATTTCGGTTCGTAATCAAACTGTTGGTGGCGCAAATCCTGTTGATGGAACTTATTATGGTGCATCGCCAGTATTTGGAAGCGGTAATCAATTAGGAGGAACGGGTACATATAATTATTGTACATATTTTAACAGTGCAACTGGCACAGTAAATTTAACAAATCTTCAACCAGCTACATCTTATTTTGCCAGAGGATATGCTTGTAACGGAACTGGATCGGCTAGTAATAACAGTTATAATTATTATGGATACGAATTAGTTTCTTTTTCAACGTACAATACTCCTCCAACTATAAATACAGTTTCAAATTACACAGTATGTCAAGATGCTCCAACAACAACCGTTTCATTATCAGGTATTGGCGACGGAAGCGCTTCAGAGACTCAAACCGTTTCGTTTTCAGTATTTTCGAGTAACACAACTCTACTCCCAACTCCAACATTAACGTATGCTCATCCTAATACTAATGGAACTTTAACTTTCAAACCAAATATAGGACAGTCGGGAACTTCTGTAGTTACAGTTACAGCCTATGATGGAGGCCCTAATAATAGTCAAACTATAAAAACATTTACCGTTACCGTTTTAGGAATACCTGCTAATGCGGGAGCTATTACAACAACTAGTACAACAATTTGTCAGGTTAAAAATGGAGTTGTATTTACAGTTCCTACTATTGCAAATGCAACAACCTATAACTGGTCTTTACCACCAAATTCAACAGTTACAGCAGGTGCTAATACACGATCAATTACAGTAAATTTTAGTATAACAGCTCTTTCACATAATGTAACTGTTTATGGAAGTAATACAAACGGATGTGGAGACGGAGCAAATTCTTCGTTATTAGTAAATTTTGATAAAGTTCCTACAATTTCAAATGCAGGGCCTAATCAACAAATTTGTAATAACTTAACTGCATTATCTGCAAATACGCCATCTGTTGGTACTGGAGCATGGACCTTTTGCTCAACAGGTTTAGGTAATATTTCATCTACAACAACTCCCAATGCAAATTTGCAGGTAGTAAATAATCAAACGGTTACATCTGTTTGGACTGTTACAAATGGTGTTTGTCCTGCCAGTTCATCTACTGTTATTGTTGCAAATATTGATGGCTCTCCTAGTTGTAACCCAGATGCGGATTTCTTAACAAATAACACTTCGCCATGTGTAGGTTCTTCAATTACATTTACTAGTACATCCGTTGGTGCAACTTCTTATACATGGAATTTTGGTGCTACAGCAACGCCTTCTGTTTCTAACATAGCTAATGTACCTGTAACGTATTCAACTGTAGGTCCAAAAACAGTAACATTAACTATTAATAGTTTATCGGGGTTAAATGTCGAAATTAAAACAGCATATATTAATGTTATTACAATTCCTACTGCACCTGCTTCAATTTTCGGAAATTCAACTATTTGTCAAGGGCAAACTGCTGAATCATTTTTTGTTAATACAGTTACAGATGCTAATAGCTACAATTGGTCATTTCCAAGTGGCGTGACTCTAAATACTGGAGGAAATACAAACGCTATTACTGCCAACTTCTCTACAACTGCTACAAGTGGTAACATTAGTGTTACAACATCTAACGCATGTGGAGTAAGCTCTGCAACTACAAAAAGCATTACAGTTAATCCTTTACCTACACAAGCAAGTGCAATTACAGGTAGCAACACGGTTTGTCAAGGTGTAAACAGTGTAATTTATACAGCAACTAATTTAAATAATGGATTGTCGTATACTTGGGCAACTCCTAATGGATGTAACATTATTAGTGGTTTAAATACAAGAACTATTACAGTAAATTATGACAACTCTTCAACATCTGGAATTATGAGTGTTTTTGGAACAAATGGCTGTGGTGACGGAGGAACGAGAAATAAAACAATAACTGTAAATCCTTTACCAGGTGCCGCAGGTATAATTTCAGGTTCTACTTCTAATCAAGTTTGTCCATTATCAACAAATATCAATTATTCAATAACTCCAGTAGCAAATGCTACTAGTTATGCATGGGTTTATCCTACAGGATATACAGTTGCAAGTGGCGGTGCTAGTAACTCTATTTTTTTAGATGCTACTTTGGGTGCTTCTAATGGGGGAATTAAGGTAGTTGGGAAAAATGCGTGCGGAAATGGCGATACATCAAGTGTATTAAATGTAAATATTACAGGTTTACCTACACAACAAATTTGTGTGGTAACGGTAGATAGCTCATCAATTCATAACGAAATTTTTTGGCAAAAAAATGGGGTTTCAAATGTGGATAGCTTTAGAGTTTACCGAGTTCAATCTTTAATTTTAGATACCTTAATTGGCACTGTAGGTTATGCAGATTTGAGTAGATTAGTTGATGTTACAGCTAATCCAAATGTAACAAGCTATACTTACAAAATTGCAGCAGTAGATTTTTGCGGAAATGAAGGTCCGAAAAGCATACAACATCAAACAATTCATTTACAAAGCATTTATACACCAGTTCCACAAAAAATGGACTTAAGTTGGAATTTATATGATGGAGCAGTTGTAAATAATTACAGGGTTTTAAGAGATACCAATAATTCAGGGAACTGGGTTGTAATAATTAATAATTTAGCGCCAAACGCAACTAGTTATACCGATTACGGCATTCCTTCTGGCGCACTAAGTGTTCAATATCGTGTAGATGTTGTTTGGGCAAATTCTTGTGATCCAACTGCTAAAGTTGCTCAAAGTATTGTTAATACGACTAAATCAAATACCAAAGATTTTACAATAATGATACCTACTAGTATTTCAGCTCAAACTGAATTATTAAATGCAATTTCATTATACCCAAATCCAACAAAAGATGTATTTGATGTAGAATTAAAAACTGGTATTGATAATTTTGAAGTTGAAATATATAGCCAATTAGGTAGTAAATTAAAATCTAAAAACTATTCTTATACTGATAAAGCTACTGTTGATATCAGTGAATTAAGTTCAGGAATTTATTTTGTAGTTATTAAAACCTCAATGGGTTCAGTAACTAAACGAATTTCTAAGTTATAATCCACTTTTTTCTTAAAATTTAAAGGCTGTCTATCTCAGGCAGCCTTTTTTTATTAAATTTATGCTTCATAATGTTAAAAAAAATACGCTTCATATTTATATTAGTTTGTAGTCTTTCTATTTTAAGCGCTCAAGATTATAACTTTAAACATTATGGTCAAAAGCAAGGGCTTACAAATGCAAACGTAAAATGTATTTTTCAAGACAGTTACGGGTATATTTGGTTTGCCACACAAGGCGGAGGTATCTATAAATTTGATGGTAAAAAATTTACAAATTACGATAAACAAGATGGCCTTGTAGGAAATGATGTTACTTATATAACAGAAGATAAAGACAAAAATATTTGGATTGCAACGGTTGATGGCGTTTCCAAGTTTAATCAAAAATCATTTATAAACTATACTACCCAAAATGGATTAAAAGAAAATAAAGTCTTTCATGTATTTTGTGACAGCAATAAAGTATGGATTTCAACATTTGGTGGTGGTATTGCAATATTAGAAAATAATGTGTTTAAGTATTTAAATACCGATAACGGATTAAGTTCTAATAAAATCTTCTCGGTATACAGAGACAAAAAAAATAAGTATTGGATTGGAACAAGTAAAGGAGGAATTAATTTATATAACGGAAAATCCTTTACAGTAATTAAAGAAGCTAAAAAATTTAATTCAGCATCAGCTTATTGTTTTCATGAAAGTACGGATGGAAAAATTTGGATTGGAACACCTGGTAAAGGCATCTACTATATTGAAAATAATGTGTTTCATCAGTTTGACATTCCTTTAGTGAATACCGATTATATTTCAAAAATAGTTGAAGACAAACAACATAATATTTGGTGCGCTACCGAACATGGCTTAATAAAAATATATAAAAATTTAAGCTATAAACTATTTAATAAAGAAAATGGTTTAGCAGGAATAGATATATCATCAGCCTTATGTGATTATGAAGGTGGAATTTGGGTTTCGTGTTTTGGTAATGGCGTTTATAAATTAACTAATGAAGCACTTTCTGTTTTTACTAAACAACATGGGTTAAATGAAAATAGAGTTGTAACCTTTTGCAAAAAAGATAAAGGTTTTTTATTTAGTAATACAGGAGGCTTAAATTATTTCATAAACGGAATCATCAAACCTGTTGAAATTCCAAGTGAGTTAAATGAAACAATGATAACGTCGTTGTTCTACGAAAACTCTACTTTATATCTAGGAACAGAAAACAAAGGGATTTTTATTTTAAACGAAAGCTCTGAAAATAAATTTAGCATTCAGAAAATAATTTCTAAAATAGATACTATTGAATTAAAAACAGTTGTGACTAGTATTCAAAAAAACGAAAGCAATATTTGGATTAGCTTATATGGTACTGGAATAGTTAAAATTAAAAATGGAGAAATTAGTTTGTACTGTAAAGAAAACAAATTGCTTCCTACAAATGATGTGATGTGTATCTATTCGATATTAGATGATTTATGGATTGGAACAATTGGTGACGGCGTTTTAAAATTAAATACTACTACTAATATTATGACTCGTTATGGTAAAAAAGAAGGATTTACCAGCACCAATGTTTTTTCTATTAATCAACTTAATAATCATATTATCATAGGATCCATCGATGAAGGATTATTTGTATTCAATAAAAATAAATTCACTAATATCACTAAAAAACAAGGTTTATTAAGTAATTCTATTAACGTTATTCAAAAAGCAAAAGATAATAGCTTATGGATTGGAACAGATTTAGGAATTAATAAAATACTGTTAGATACAGATTATAGTTTAAAAGAAATTAACGCCTACACAGATGAAGATGGATTAAAATCATCGGCCATTGAGCAAAACGCATCCTTAGAACTAGGCAATTTTATTTATTTTGGAACAGGTGAAGGTTTAGTAGTTTACAACTCAAAAGAAGATATTGTAAGTGATGTAAAGCCAAAAATTATCATTTCTGAACTTTTATTAAAATACAGTAAAATAGATAGCACAAAAGTAAAATACGACTCTCTTACAAAACTTAACTTACCAATTAATCCAGTATTTAATTACAAACAAAACGATATTACCTTTAGATTTAAAGCCCTATCTACTCAAACTACAAACTACCAGTTTTTATTAGAAGGTTATGATAAAGATTGGTCGCCTGTGCAAACAAATAATGAGGCCATATTTACAAACTTGTCGCCTGGTAAATATATTTTTAAATTAAAAGCTATTAATAAATACAATATCGAAAGTGATATTTTGGAATATGCTTTCGATATTACACCGCCATTTTATATGCGTTGGTGGTTTTTTGTATTATCAATAGCAACAATCATTGCCAGTATTTTTTCTTTTATTAAATATCGAACACACAAGCTTATAAAAGAAAAAGAAGTGCTCGAAAACAAAGTTGCTGAACGTACTTCTGAATTAAAAAGTGCCAACTTAAACCTGAATGTGGCAATTGAAGAAATTAAGGATAGTATTAATTATGCTGAGCGTATTCAAAGTTCAATTCTTCCTGAAACATCTGTAATAAAAGAACATTTACCTAATAGTTTCATTTTATTTAAACCCCGCGATGTTGTGAGTGGCGATTTTTATTGGTTTAATAAAACAGATGATAAATTATTTTTCGCATGCGTTGATTGTACTGGACATGGTGTACCGGGAGCTTTTATGAGTATGATTGGAAACTCATTATTAAATGAAATTGTTTTAACAAAAAAAATTAATAGCCCTTCAGCTATTTTATCGAATTTAAATAGAAGTATTTTTAAAGTGCTAAAACAAAACACATCCGAATCGAGAGATGGAATGGATATGGCTTTATGCATGTTTGATCCAAAAACTAATACTTTAACTTATGCAGGAGCAAATAGAGAATTACTTCTTATAAGAAATGGTGAATTAATTGAATACAAACCTACCAAAAATGCAATTGGCGGTTTTACCGATTCAAATACCATATTTAAAGAAACCTTTATTGATATACAACCAAACGATTTGTTTTATATGACAACTGATGGTTACGCTGATCAGTTTGGTGGACAAAAAGGAAAAAAATTAATGACTAAAAATTTTAAAGATTTTTTATTACAAATTCATCACTTACCAATGCCAATACAACAAGATGAATTAGATAAAAAAATTATTCATTGGATGGGTAAAGAGCACGCGCAAGTAGATGATATTTTAGTGGTAGGAATTAAGCTTTAATTCAAGAAAATCTAAATTTAATTGCAGAAAAAACACCTTCTATTAATAGAGTTTTAATACTCAGTATTATTTATTTTTTTGATGGCGGCGGTTGAATATTATGTTTTTCAAATATTTTTTTAGCAATTTGCACGGCTTCAGAATTAATCATAGAATAATTACCTGCTAAACTGTATGCTTTAATAGATAAAGTAACTCCTCCATCAATAATTTTAATAGCAGTAACTTCAGGCACTGGGTCTTTTAATACCTGTTCGTGTTTCAATAATTCTTCAATTAGCAATTGTTTAACCACATCTATATCATGAGCCGCAGAAACAGTTACTTGCACGTCTCCTCTTAAAATTCCATTTTTTGTGTAGTTTACTATTGTGCCATTTGATACAGCACCATTAGGTAAAATGATAGTTTTCAAGTCGGCTGTTAAAAGTATCGTATTAAATATTTGGATTTCTTTCACAGTTCCATTCTGACCTTGAGCTTCAATGGTATCGCCTACTCTGTAAGGTTTAAAAATTAATATTAATACGCCTCCCGCAAAATTTGATAGAGAGCCTTGTAAAGCTAAACCTACGGCTAAGCCAGCAGCACCAAGTATGGTAACAAAAGAAGTGGTACCTATACCAATCATTCCTGCAACTGTAACTATCAATACTACTTTTAAACCTATAGAGATTAAACTCCTTAAAAAAGTACGTAACGACACATCCAAATCTCTATTTTCCATTGATTTGGTTGCTAATTTTGATAAGCGTTTAATGAGCCACATACCAATAACCAAAACCAGCAGTGCACCAATAAATCTTGGTGTATATTCAATTAATATGGAAATACCATGTTCAACATGTTTTTCGATATTTAAAGATTTAATGTTCATGTTTTTATTTTTATATTTAGAGTTCGAAGATAATTAATTGATGCGTGTAATTTCAGTCATATTACTTTTTATTTTTAGTAACAGTACTTTTTTTGCACAAAAGAAAGGCTGGGATACAACTTATTATACCAAATACAGAAACCGGTTAATTATTTCATTTTTCCAGTCGTACAGAAATTACCAGATCGATATTGCCCAAAACTTAACAACCGACTCAACAGGAAAATCAAAGATCAATTACCTGGCCGAAGCTAATTTAATATATGGTTTAGAGGTTAACTACGATAAATTTAATATATCCATTGGCTTCAAAAATCCTTCGAGAGATAAAGCAAAAAAAGGCGACACTAAGTATCAAAATTATGCTTTAAATATAGGTGGTAATCGTTGGATATTAGAAAACAGTTACCGCAGCTATACCGGGTTCTATAATAAAAATACGCAGAGCTATGACACAACATTTAACAAAACCGGAATCTATGATCAATTCCCGAAGTTGAGTACTGAGGCTTATAAAACCAAATTTTTATTTTTCACTAATGCCAACAAATTTTCTTTTAAGTCGGGCTATTCCTGTAATTACCAGCAACGAAAATCTGCATTTAGTTTTGTGCTCTCTGCTAACATTTACTATAACCGAATGAACTCCGACAGTTCTTTCTTTCCATACCCCATCAGAAATTATTATGACACGCATCGTTCTATGAACGGATTGAATGTATTTGCTGTTTCAGTATATGGTGGAGCAAGCTGGAATCTGGTATTATGGAAAGCCTTTTTTATGAATCTTACTTTAATTATAGGACCCGAAGAACAATGGAGAGAGTATCGTTATTTAGATACATACCCTACACGAAATATATTTTATAGTTCTATTTCAGGAGATTTTAGAGGTTCCATTGGATTGAACTTTAAAAAATTCTTTGTATTACTAAGTGCCACTTCCGATTTTAGTTGGTATAATGCTAGTCAGATAAATTATCTTTCAAAATACGGAGCCGTTAACTTTTCGCTAGGATACCGCTTCAGAGTAAAACCATCCAAAGGCTATCAGAAATTCCAGCAAAGTAAATTGTACAAAAAATTAGGTTAGAAGTAAAATGTATAAAGCTCAGATAACGAAGATTGAACATGTTTTCGAATCTACCAGTGAAATCAACATTGCATTTAATTCACTGAATTAAAACTTCAGATGCTTCACCGAAATACCTGCTTTCTGTAACTCTTTCAATGAATCAATTCCAATTCTTAGATGATCGGTTACAAAGTCAGTCGTTACTTTTTTATCGCTCTCTTCTGTTTTAACTCCTTCAGGAATCATTGGTTGATCACTTACTAACAACAATGCCCCAACCGGAATTTCATTATGAAAACCTACACTAAAAATGGTAGCTGTTTCCATATCAATAGCCATGGCTCTGATAACTCTTAAATATTCTTTAAATTTTTCGTCGTGTTCCCAAACACGACGATTAGTAGTATAAACTGTTCCTGTCCAGTAATCTCGTCCACTTAAACGAATGGTATATGAAATAGCTTTTTGTAAATTAAAGGATGGCAAAGCAGGTACTTCGCTCGGAAGATAATCGTTGGATGTTCCCTCACCTCTGATAGCAGCAATTGGTAAAATTAAATCACCAATTTGGTTTTTCTTTTTTAAGCCGCCGCATTTTCCTAAAAACAATACCGCTTTTGGGTTAATAGCTGTTAATAAATCCATAATAGTAGCTGCCATAGCACTACCCATACTAAAATTAATAATTGTAATACCTTCGGCAGTAGCCGTTTGCATAGGTCTATCTAATCCTTCTACTTCTACTCCATTCCATTCAGCAAACATTTTTACATAGCCGCCAAAGTTGGTAAGCAAAATATATTCACCAAACTCTTCTAATTTCTTTCCTGTATAACGTGGTAACCAATTATCTACTATTTCTTCTTTCGTCTTCATATTATTAATGAGTTAATGTGGCAATTAGCCTATGTGGCAATTTTAATATAAGTTTTGAATAGTGTTGTCGATTCATAACCTACAATCATCAAAGCAAATACTAGCAAAATTAAAGAGAAGAACTATTATCTCTAAATTCTCTAATAGTCACATGGACTAATTGTCTAATTTTAAAGTAAAGGTACAAAGTATTTATTATCTTCTATAACATTATTATTTTACCATATCTTTATCAAATTAATAAGTAATATGGTTTTACCAGTATTAAATTTTCCTGTGGTGGACTTCCGTTTTCAAAAAAACGAGAAAGGTAACTTGCAGGTATTTGATATCATCCGCAAAAAATTTGTAGATGCAACGCCCGAAGAATGGGTGCGACAACATATTATCCATTACTTAATTAATCATAAACAGGTTCCTGCTTCTATGATTTCGATAGAAAAACAATTGCTTCTAAATAATACCAAGCGCCGAACAGATATTGTGGTATTTAACTCAAATCTAAAACCCATCCTTATTATAGAGTGTAAAGCACCCGAAGTGGAAATTAACCAATTAACGGTTAATCAAGCTTTGCGTTATAATTTGGAGTTAAATGTGCCCTCTGTGTTTTTGAGTAATGGCCTCAACCACGTCTTCTTAAAATTAGATCGAAATAGTCCCGAAATTTTAAAAGAAATCCCCAGCTACCAAAATCTACTAAAATTTTAGCTTTTTGGCGAGTTTTTGTAACTTTTTAGAAATTAACGAGTTAAACCAAATAGCAAATGTTAAATTTGTTAAATTGTTAATAATTACAGAGTATTAACAGCATTTAACAATGCTTTTATAAAATAAAAACAATATACTTGCAAATCTCGAAATTAAAATACAATCGTGAAAACAAAAAACATATCTACTTTTATACTAATGATGGGTTCATCATTGGTGTTAAGTGCGTTTTCACCGAGTACTTTAAATACAACAATTAAGCCAAAATCTTTATTTGCATTCAATTCTGTTAATCCAGATGAAAAACCGATTAAAGATGACGGTAAAAAGAAATTGGTAAAAAGAGATGATACTACTAAAACAACAATTAATCCTTTAGCTTTAATTAATACAACTGACGAGCATGAAGTGGAAGAAGTAGATTCATTATTAGCCTTTCCTTCAAATGATTTATATGCAAGTTGGGATACAGCAACTATTCATCCATACTCATTTTTACAATGCTTTAAAAAAGACTCTGCAACTATTAATTTAACAGAGCCTACAGATTGTGGCTTTGTATTACCTTTTAATGGAAATGTAACGTCTGAATTTGGTTGGAGAAAAAGAAGACCGCATTACGGAACAGATATAGATTTAGAAACTGGTGATACAGTTGGAGCTGCCTTTGATGGGATGGTTCGTATTGCAAAATTAAATAGAAGCTATGGTAACGTAGTTATCATCCGTCATAAAAATGGTTTAGAAACTGTATATGCTCATTTATCAAAAATATTAGTAGAGGCTGGGCAAACAGTTGAAGCTGGCCAAATGATAGGGTTAGGTGGAAATACTGGCCATTCTTTTGGGTCGCACTTACATTTTGAAATGCGTTATTTAGGCCAAGCTATAGATGCTGAAGATTTTATTGATTTTGCGGTAGGTAGTTTAAAAAACAATACGGTAATGATTACTAAATCCGACGTTGAAACTAAATATGATTTAAGAGCTTTACACTCTCGTCAGAAAAAAGATTTAAATTTGGCGCGTGTTACAGGGTCAAAATCTAAATACGGAAAAACCATTACTGTAAAAAAAGGTGATACCCTTGGTCGAATTGCGCAACGTAACCACACTACTATAAAAGCCATCTGCAAAAAAAATGGCATTAAACAAACCAAAGTATTACGTTTGGGACAAAAGCTGAAAATTTAATAATAACTTAATATAACGAAAACCCTTTGTGAAATTACAGAGGGTTTTTTGTTTCCAAAATAAATTAGAACCGTTGAATATTCTGCCAATTATCCAGCAGATCATTGGTGCCAAAAAGGACATGTAGTGCATTGCTTGGAAGGTTCTTTTGTAAGTGAAATGGAAGGTGCTGAAAGTGTTATTCTATATAAAGTATGAGTTATGTAGTTTCAAATAATCTGAGCTCACACCGTTCTTTCTCTAAAGATGGCGCAAAATTATTGATGATTGATGGCGAGTTTTGAAGTTTTAAATAGTTATATATCGCCTTCTCCACCCAATTCCAGCAACTTAATATCGCCAATAGCATTACCAGCAATGCCTTTAACAGAGCCATAAAAATTAGTAGTGTTTAATAATACTTTCTCTAATTGCTTTTCGCGCTCTTTCCATAATTTTTGCATAGAGTTTTTTTCGCGTTGTATGCCCATTTGTAATTCGGTAAAACCTTCTACTATAGCCTCTATTTGTTGTCTAAATTCGGTGCCTGTTAAGTAAGAGTATAGCATACTCATTTTATCACCTTTATTTTCTTGGCTAGCTTGTGCAGCATAAATTTTAATTAAACTATCACGCAATACAAAAGCTAATGATTTTATCTCGGTAAAGTTGCAAATCCACACGCCATCTTTCATTCCAAAACGTTCCATATCCTTTGGCATCGTTTCGGTTACAATCACTGCAATATCTGCTTGCGATGAGCGCATGTCGTGTTTTAATTTATCAATCCAGTCACCACCAAAAGCTTTGGTATTTTTACTTTCATAAATAATTTTACCGCATACTTGCCCTAATGCATTGCGCACGGTGTGAATAGCATCCGCACCTTTCACACCTTTTCCAACTTCGTCAATCCCATCAAACGGAAAAGCGCTTCGTAACAACTCTTCTAAAATTAGTTCTTGCACTTCACCTTGCATTTGCATAGAACCTTGCCCTTGCTTACGAACCATTTCATCCGTCAACTTCTTTTGGTCTTCGAGTTGTTTTTTTAATTCCATCATTTGTAACTGATGGTCTTTTTCTTTAATGGAATTTTTTTCTAACTCTTGTTTCTTTATTTGGTCAGACAGTAATTCTCGTTCGGCTTGCAATTTTTGTTGCAGGGTTAACTCAAATTGCGCTTCTTTTTCTTGCAGTTCTTTTGCCTTTAATAAAAACTGTAATTCCTTTGCCTGACTATCTTTTAATTTGGTTTCCTTTTCGGATAACTCTTTATTGAGCATTTCCATTTGTAACTGCATTTCGGAAGCAGCTTTTTTAATAGCCTCTTGCTCCAATACAGTTTTTTGCAATTTTACTTTTTCAGCAATAATTTTTTCTTGGTCTTCCTGTTGTTTTTTTAATTGCTCTACTTGTAATTCGTATTGTTTTTCTTTATCAGCTAAATCTTTCTGGTCTTTATTAAAACGTTCAACATAACGTGATTTTATCTTAGCTTCAATTTCAGAAGATATAGCATCGCCCAACTGAAATTCGGTTTTACAATTAGGGCATTTAACAGTGGATGAATTACTCATAATATTTTAATAGGATTTGCCGAAGGCAATCATCTAAATTAATTCGTTTAATTTTTTGGATAATACTTTCATGCCCTCTACAGCAGTAGATTTAATAATAATCAGATTTTTTATGTAGTCTAAATTAAAATCCCCTGGATCAACCAAATATTTAGGAATATGCCCTTCAATCACATTAATTAAGTTAGCTGCTGGATAAACATTTAAGGAAGTGCCAATAGTAATAAAAATATCAGCTTTTTCGGCTAATTCGGTTGCTTTATCCATTTCAGGAACTGCTTCACCAAACCACACAATATGTGGCCTAAGCTGGGAACCAACTTCACACAAATCTCCTTTTTTTATTTCCCAGTGCTTTAATGGATACACCAAATCGTGCCTTACAGAACTTCTGCTTTTCATAATCTCACCATGCAAATGCAATACTTTTTTACTACCAGCTCTTTCGTGCAAATCATCAATATTTTGAGTGATTATTTGTACGTCAAAATGTGTTTGCAACTCTGCAACCAATTGATGTGCCTCATTTGGCAAAGCTTCCATGACTTGTTTACGACGTTGATTATAAAAATCGAGAACTAGGGGCTGATTTTTTATCCAAGCTTCAAAAGTGGCAACATCTTCAATTTTATATTCTTCCCACAAACCACCAGTATCTCTAAAAGTTTTAATACCACTTTCAGCACTCATTCCGGCTCCACTAAAAACAACTATCTTTTTTTTCTTCATTACGGGATAAAAATAAACTTTAAACAAACTACAAACAAGTGTAAATTATAGTTTAGCTTATCCTAAATTTACAAAAAAAATAACCCACTATGAAATTTTTTATTGACACAGCAAATTTAGAACAAATTAAGGAAGCACAAGACCTTGGCGTATTGGATGGAGTAACTACAAACCCATCGTTAATGGCTAAAGAAGGTATTAAAGGACAAGATAATATCCTTAAACACTATGTGGATATTTGTAATATTACTACTGGCGATGTTAGCGCAGAGGTGATTTCGACCGATTTTGATGGAATGGTAAGAGAAGGCGAAATGTTAGCTGATTTACACCCACGTATTGTGGTAAAAATACCAATGATTAAAGAAGGCGTAAAAGCAATTAAATACTTTAGCGATAAAGGTATTAGAACTAATTGTACCCTTGTTTTTTCAGCAGGACAAGCATTGTTAGCTGCTAAAGCAGGTGCAACTTATGTATCGCCATTTGTTGGGCGTTTAGATGATATTAGCCAAGATGGGATGGATTTAATTGACGATATCAGAACGATTTACGACAACTATGGTTACGAAACAGAAATTTTAGCAGCTTCGGTTCGTCACCCATTACATATTATACAATGTGCTAAATTAGGTGCAGATGTAATTACGGCTCCTTTAAGTGCTATTGTTGCATTATTAAATCATCCTTTAACGGATAAAGGTTTAGCGCAGTTTTTAGCGGATGCAAAGAAGTAGTTTTTGTATTTTTTAACCACATAGTCACATAGAAAACATAGATTTAAAACTATGAGAACTATGTTCCTATGTGGTTTGTTTTTTAAAGCTTATAATAAACTACTTTCTTAGTATCAAAAAACTCTTCTTCAAAGTAATTTTTTAAATCATAAAAAACGGCTTTATCATAATGTTTGCCAAATTCTTCGCGAAGATCACCGCCTTTTAAGTATAAAATTCCATTTGGCAAATCATTGAAATTATCTTTCAATATTTTTTTACTAACCCAATTATAAAATTCTGGAAATGCAGTAACCGCGCGGCTTACAATAAAATGGTATTTATCATTTATTTTTTCGGCGCGCTCATGTTCAGCGGTTAAGTTAATTAAACCAATTCCTGCAGCAACTTCATTTACTACTTTTATTTTTTTACCAATAGAATCAACTAAATGAAAAGTTGATTCAGGAAATAAAATAGCTAAAGGAATACCCGGAAATCCGCCGCCGCAGCCAACATCCAATATTTTAGTGCCGGGTTTAAACTGCATCACTTTTGCTATACCTAACGAATGTAAAACGTGACGTTCGTATAATTCATCACTGTCTTTACGAGAAATTACATTTATTTGTGCGTTCCAATGAATGTACAAATCATACAATTGTTCAAATTGCATTTTTTGATGCGTTGTAATGTTGGGGAAATATTTTAGGATGATGTCTGGTTTCAATTTATGGAACTCTAATTTTATAATTATTTTATAGAACGCAGATACCGCTAATTAGTTAAGATTTAAATGAGTGTTTGATTTTAGTAGTTTTATAACAACTCATCATCATAAGGAATCATAATAATCTGTGTCATCTACTTTCTATTCTACATTCTATTTTCTTGATTTTTCAAAATATTATATAAAAACTCACGCGCTCTGAATAGTTGGGCTTTAACAGTACCAACTGGTAACTCTAGTTTTACAGCAATTTCCTCATAACTCAACTCTTCGTAGTAACGCATTTTTACTAATTCCTTATAACGAGGTTTTAATTTATCAACCACATCACGCAACATTTCTACTTTTTGTTTTTTGATGATGTGTTCCTCTGGATCTAAAGTTTGAGATTTAATGTTTTTTGAAAATTCTTGGCCCTCATCATTTTCCATTTTAGTATCTAATGATAGCGCTGAATTTTTTTTCTTATTTCTTAAAAAATCAATCGCATTATTACTGGCAATTTTAAATAGCCATGTGCTAAAAGCATACGTTGGCGTATATTGTTCTAATCGTTTAAACGCACGACCAAAGGCTTCTATGGTTAAATCTTCTGCATCATCTTTATTGTTACACATTCGTAGCATGGTAAAATAAACTGATTCGCGATAGCGATGTAACAACTCAGCATAAGCTTTTTGATCGCCCTTATGCAGAGCCAACTGAATCAGTTTATAATCATAAACTGCTTTCGTTGTTAATTTATCCGATGGATCTAACTCTTCCATTTATTTGGCTTATGAAACATTTTACTAATATGAAATATTGGGTACACTGCTAATAATATAATTTCGTAAAAAAATGATAAAGCCCATAAGTCTGTTTCATTTAGTTTCTTAGAAGCTTTTTTAAAGATAATCATTTGTATGAATATTTTCAAAACTAATCCGCCTAAAGCAGCTAGCATAGTTGTTTTAAATAAAAACAAACTTAAAAACATAAAATGAAATCCGTATTGAGAAGCATAACCTAAAGTTATTTTTGTTTTGCTACTTGAGTTGTAATGTGGCGCTGTTGTTAAATGACGTTGTTTTTGACGTTTCCAATCGCTAAAATTTTTCTTAGCAAGCGAATATGTAATAGCACTGTGCGACACCACTACATTGGTATTTTCTTTAGTACAAGCCTGATTGATAAATAAATCATCGTCGCCAGATGTAATATGGTAATGTTTGGCAAAGCCTTTTTCTTTATAAAATAAATCTTTTTTATACGCCAAATTCCGTCCAACACCCATATACGCTTTACCTTTTATAGCAGCGGATAAATAATTTGTAGCAATGTAAAAAGTATCAAAACGAATTAATTTATTTAAAAAACCGACTCCTTTTAAATAAGCGCCGTAGCCTAAAACAATTTCTTTTTTGTTAACAAATCCGGCACTCATATCATTTAGCCACTGATCATTGGCAGGAAAGCAATCAGCATCGGTAAATAATAAATTATTGTATTTAGTGCCTTTAATTCCAATTAAAACAGCATATTTTTTTCCATGCTTGTAGTAATCATCTTCTTTAATGGTTACTTTTTTAAGATTTGGGAATATTTTCGCAAATTCATCTATCACGTTCTCTGTATTATCCAACGAACAATCATTTACTACGATCACTTCAAACTCCGGATAATCTTGAACTAAAATTTTCGGCAAAAACTCCGTTAAATTATCATCTTCGTTGCGGGCACAAATAATAATGGAAACCGGTTCTTTAGTAATGCTCTGTTCAAGCGAATTGGTGATTAAACTACCCAAAGGTAAAACATTAACAACATAATGAATTATAATGCCAAGCAACGACACAAAAAAGGCAACTAACAAGAGTTCGTCTGCCCCTATTTCAACAAAATCGGGAAAATACATGTAGCAAAAATACCATCCCTACAGCTAGATAAATCAGTTATATTTGTAATTATTAAACAAAGAAATTAACAATGCTAACAGGCATAAAAGCGGTAATTTTTGATATGGATGGAGTTATTATTGACTCTGAACCATTATGGAGAAGAGCCATGATAAAAAGTTTTACAGAAATTGGTATTCCGTTTAGCGACGAACATTGTCGTATTACCACTGGTTTGAGATTTAAAGAAGTAGCTGAATTTTGGTTTACAAAACATAAAATAACCAACATTACGGTTGATGAATTTGATGAATTGGTCATTAATCGCTTATGTGATTTAATAAAACAAGAAGGTCAAACCATGAAAGGTGTTATGGAGGCTTTGCAATTTCTAAAAGAAAAAGGGCTTAAAATTGGAATAGGAACCTCTTCAAACGAACGTTTAATGAATACTGTTGTAGATGTTTTAAATATCAGACATTATTTTAATGAACTATGTTCGGCAGAACATATGGCATACGGCAAACCTCATCCGCAAGTATATTTAACTTGCGCACAACATTTGGGGATAAACCCACTTCATTGTTTAGTTATAGAAGATTCGATAAATGGTATTATTGCTGGTAAAGCTGCGCAAATGAAAGTGTTAGCGATACCTGAAGATATTAATAAAAATAATTCCAAATTTTCGATAGCTGATTATAGAGTTGAATCGTTGTTGGAAATCATTCAATAAATCTTACTCCATACAATTTCTTAAAAACTCATTCATTGGCAACATAGCTTTAAATACTTTAGCTGCATAAGTTGGGAAATTTTTATTCAATAACTCTTCATCTTTTATGGGATGAACCATAATGAAATTTTTATGTTGTAGTAAATTTAATTCAGGATGATCTTTAGGATAACCTTTAGGAGCTGTTTTTAATTTATCTTCCTGAGATAATTCTTTAAAATAGGATTTAAAATCTTTTGCGTTTAGGATTTTTTTAAACTCTGCGGTGTTGTAATCAATTTCCTGACGAATAGAAGCCAACATATCTGGCATTGGCATGTAACAACCGCCAGCTAAAAAACAGTTTCCTGGTTCAATGTGAATATAGTAGCCGGGTATTTCCGATTTCTTTCCGCCAGGATTAATACTTGCTCCCATATTTAATTTGTAGGGCGACTTATCTTTACTAAAACGTACATCTTTATTAATTCGGAACATACACTTTTTAGCTTCCAGTCCAACTAGTTTTTTATCAAATACAGTACTTTTATCAATGACGGCTTTTATGATTACTTCAAATTCTGCTTTACTAGTTTCGTATGTTTTTCGGTTAGCATCAAACCATTCTTTTTGATTGTTTTTCGCTAGTTGCTTCAAAAACTTTAAGGTTGTTTCCATCATATTATTGACTTGTATTTTTTTCTTTAAAATAATCCATTAATAAAACAGTACTAAATAACAAACTCAAACAATAAAATACATCTTCTAAAGGGATTGTAAACAAACGAATGGCCATGTTCTCATCATTATTATAAATAACAATAGGCAAAGCCGTTAAGATTCCATTACAAATTAAAAATGGTATTAACGACACAAAATAAGCCAAATAAAAGCGTCCTAAATTTCTGAATTTATAAATGAAGGTGGCAAATAGAACTAGTGCTAAACAAATTCCTGTATTTACAATGGTGTATGTTTTATCGTAAAACAGTACACAAGTAACCAAACTCAATACAGATAATAAAATACTTATTCTTGTTCCGCAGGTACCTAGAACATCGCGTGAAAAATAGGCATTAAACACTTCGTAAATAAACACGCAAGAATAAGGTACGCACACAAAAAACAACACTTCCTCTATTGGAAGATTAAACACATAGATTCCTGTAATATATTCTGGATTAAATCCCCAAACGCCTTGTGCTGTAAACAACACATCCCAACCAATAAAGAAGGATCCTGATATAATCATAGCCGGAAAAAGATATTTCCATAATTTATAAAATGCTACTTTTTTATCAAAGCTTAATGCTAAAGGAAATAAAACACTAGCAATATCTAATACTAAATACGTATAATGAGAGTTCATGTATTATTAATTGCCTTAAAGATACTATTAACTCTTTACTAAAACACTCTGTTGATGAGAAGATTTATGTTTGAAATAATGAAAAGGCACAATCAGCATTCCAAAATTTTCACTATCATGCTTTTCTAGATGTTTGTGATGTAATTTATGAGCTCGTTTGATGCCTTTTACGTACCAATTCTCTGATTTACTAAACCATTTAAAGCGCTGATGAATAATGACATCATGTACCAAAAAATAGGCAATTCCATAAAATAAAATACCAATTCCTATGTAAAACTTAAAATCAAAGCCATGCATGGCTCCAAACATAATTCCTAACCAACTAGGAATGGCAAAAATTAAAAAGAAAATATCATTTTTTTCAAAAAATGAGTCATTGCTGTGGTCATGATGATCTTTATGAAAATGCCACATACCTCCATGCATAATATATTTATGAGTAAACCAGGCCATAAATTCCATCGCCATAAATGCCCCTATAATTATTAATACATTAAGTACCATAAATAAATAACAACCTAAGTTTTATTTTGTTTAAACAAAAAAATAAAGGACCGAAAAAAAAGCTAATTGAGTAAAATACAAGACTTTTGCCGTTAAATTTGGCTTTTGTGTCAAATATTTTTGTACTACTAAATTTAATAAAAAAGCAATCACAAACCAGGCAATATAGTTCTGAATAGGGATTACACCCAATTTCCAGTACCAAAAATCGAATTTAGCTGCGTTTTGTTCAATGAAAAAGTCAAGCCCAACCATTAAACCTGCTCCAAATAGAGCATTTACAATCCTATTTTTAAATTTGGATAATTGAGCGGTACAATATAACAACATGCTCCAATTAATCCCAATAACTAGTGGAACGGATAAGTATTTATAGCCTAGAGATTGCCCGTAATGATACGAACCAAAAATAAGTTCAGTTTTCACACCTAAAACCTCCACAAAAAAACCTAATATCGCCACTAAACATAATGCTCCATAAAATTGCCACTTAGTTTGTTGGGCCATTATTACAATTAACCCCATCGATAACAATAAATTAACAGGGCTCAATAACTTAAAATAAGTGGGATTAAAAATAAATCCAATAAAACCCACTATATGAAAAATTATGATGATTAAGATTGAAATATTTTTTTTGAGAAAAGTCATTAATTGGTTAATAGAATTAGCCCAAATGTAATAAAAATCAAAAAACAATTACCTCTTATTGCTTATATTTGAAAACTTAATAGCTGATTGAATTTTATGATGAAAAAAAGCAAAATCCCACACATCAATAGAGAAATAAGTTGGCTTTCTTTTAACGAACGTGTTCTTCAAGAAGCATCAGACCCTTCTACTCCTCTTATTGAACGATTAAAATTTTTGGGAATTTTTAGTAATAACCGAGATGAGTTTTATCGTGTGCGTGTAGCTACTATTAATCGTTTAACCAAGCTTGGTAAAAAAGCTATTGATATTTATGGCGACGATCCAAAAGAATTATTACAAAAATTGCAACGTAAGGTAATAGAGCAACAACAAAACTTTGAAGAAATTTATCAAGAATTATTGCATGAATTAGCTAAACAGAACGTGTTTATCATTAACGAAAAACATTTAAACAAAGAGCAACAGCAATTTGTGAAAGATTATTTTCATAAAGAAGTTGAAACTAATTTGTTTCCTATTATGGTTGATGAAAACAAGCCTTTCCCTTACATGAAAGATAAATCGGGTTATTTATTTGTTAGATTAATATCAACCATCCAAAAACAAAAAAACAAATATGCCTTAATTGAAATTCCGTCAAGAACAACCAGTCGTTTTATTATTTTACCTCAGGAAAAAAACAAAAAATACATTATTTTATTAGATGATGTGATTCGTTTCAATGTACACGAAATGTTTTCTGTATTTGGCTATGCAACTAAGGAAGCAATTAATATTAAGTTAACTCGTGATGCTGAATTAGATATTGACCAAGATGTAAGTAAAAGCATGTTGGAAAAAATATCGAAAGGTGTAAAAGATAGAAAAAAAGGCCTGCCTGTACGTTTTGTATATGACAGCACCATGAGTAAGGAAATGCTAGCCTTTATCATGAAAAAATTAGGAATGGATAAAAAAGATAATGCTATTCCTGGCGGACGATATCATAATTTTAAAGATTTTATTAGCTTTCCAAATATTGGCGAGAAGAAATTAATGTACGACCATCCTCGTCCCTTAAATCATAAATACCTCAACAATATCAATACAACCATTTTAAATGTAGTTAAGCAAAAAGATATTTTATTACATTATCCATATCACACCTACGACCATACAATTACATTATTAAGAGAAGCGTCGATTGACCCAACAGTTGAGTCGATTAAAATTACATTATACCGCGTAGCTGACTCGTCAAAAATAGCTAATGCCTTAGTGAACGCGATTAAAAATGGTAAAAAAATAACGGTGTTAGTTGAATTACAAGCACGCTTCGATGAACAAAATAATATTTATTGGGCTAATAAATTACAAGAAGAAGGAGCCACCGTTATATATGGTGTACCCGGATTAAAAGTTCACAGTAAATTATTTTTAATTACAACTCGCGTAAGAGGTAAAGAAATAAAATATGCACATATTGGCACTGGTAATTTTAATGAGAAAACAGCCCGTATTTATACGGACTTTAGCTTGTTAACAGCCGACAAAAATATTACCGATGAAATTTCAAATGTATTTGATTTTTATACTAATAATTTCAAAACAGGAGTTTATAAGCATTTGGCTGTTGCCCCATTCTTTATGCGTCAAACCTTTGTGAATTTAATTGATAAAGAAATTATAAATGCACAAGCAGGTAAAACAGCTTACATGATTTTAAAAATGAATAGCTTGGTTGATAAAGATATGATTGAAAAATTATACGAAGCATCACAAGCTGGTGTTCAAATTACATTAATTGTAAGGGGCATTTGTTCTTTAGTTACTGAAATTTCAGGCTATAGCGATAATATTAAAGCCTATAGCATTGTAGATAAATACTTAGAACATGCACGCGTGTTTATTTTTGCAAACGGTGGTAACGAAAAAATATATATTACCTCAGCCGATTGGATGAGCCGTAACTTAGATAGCCGTAGCGAAGTGGCTGTTCCAATTTTAGACGCAGAAATAAAAAAACAAATTAAAGACATTATCAATATTCAATTATCGGGTAACACTAAAGTGCGAATATTAGATAGGCTTCAACAAAACCTTTATAAGAAGGCAAAGCCAGGTGAGCGTAAAATTCGTGTACAAGACGAAATTTACAACTATCTAAAAAAAGATAAAGAATCATACTTAAACCCTAAACCTGTTACTAAAGCCTTATCTAAAATATGATTTTTGCAGCTGTTGATATTGGAACTAACGCTATGCGTTTATTATTCTGCAGAGCTTACGAAGTAAATGGGAAACCTCATTTTAGTAAGGAAGAATTAATTCGTTTACCAATTCGTTTAGGCGAAGATGTATTTTTAAATGGAAAAATTTCTGAGAGAAAAGCAGAAAAATTAATTACTGCCATGCGTGGTTTTAAAGAATTAATTAAAGTATATGAAGTAGATGCCTACCGAGCCGTTGCTACCAGTGCTATGCGTGATGCGAGCAATAGTGCGGAAATTATTGCTCGAATTAAAAAAGAAGCAGATTTAGATGTAGAAATTATTGATGGAAAACTAGAGGCTCAATTGGTTTTCTCTAATCATATCGAAGAACTATTAAATCCTAAACATTCTTATTTATATATAGATGTTGGTGGAGGTAGTACAGAGTTAACTTTATATAGCAACCACAAGGTAATTGCCTCAAAATCTTTTAATATCGGAACGGTTCGTATGCTGTTGGATAAAGTAGAGAAAGATGAATGGGAATTAATGAAAGAGTGGATTAAGAAAACCACCTTTGGTTATAGTCCTTTACGTGCTATTGGTTCGGGAGGAAATATCAATAAGATATTTAAAATGACCAAGAAAGAAAACAAAAATTTGAGCTATAGTAAGCTAAAAGGAATTAACGATATGCTTAATTCATATACATACGAAGAACGTGTAGAAGTTTTAGGATTAAAACCAGATAGAGCTGATGTAATTGTGCATGCTTCTAAAATATTTATTACTATTATGAAAACAGCTGATATTGAGGATATTTTTATTCCTCAAATTGGTTTATCAGATGGTATTGTGCATGATTTATACGACAGAATGAAAAAGAAATAATTTCGTCATTAAAACATACATGAAAGGTATATTTTCTCAAAAAAAGTCACTATTTTCTTTTTTAGAATAGAAAAAAGTATATCTTTGCACTCTAATTTTTTATAAAGAGTTTCTTGAAATAATTTATGAAAAATCGGGGTGTAGCGTAGCCCGGTATCGCGCCACGTTTGGGACGTGGAGGTCGTAGGTTCGAATCCTGCCACCCCGACAGAGAAACAAAAAGCCATTCTAATCTAGAGTGGCTTTTGTATTTTTAGTGAAAAATTAGACCTTTTTGGCTTAAAAAAGCCCCTATTTAATTGTATTTTTGTTTGCTTATTATGCAAGAACAGATTTTAATCCTAGATTTTGGTTCCCAATTCACACAGCTTATTGCCAGGCGTTTACGTGAACTAAATGTTTACTGCGA
>JBKJPW010000165.1:0-11161 GCA_046594225.1 Bacteroidia bacterium | reverse complement strand
CGTGTTTATCAAAAACATTGGTGGTATAACCTTCTTTATCCAATAATACAAATTCCCAAAAAGCAATCATGTGAGGCATGTGTTTTTCGAAATCCACGTGAGCAAAAATGGGCTTTATCTCTTCATTTAATAATAAATTTGAGTAAAATGTTTTTACTAAAAGCACTACGTCGGATGAATTAGTGATGTCGTATTTCATAGTTAGTTAAAATGATAAGCAAGTGTTAATCCGCCAAATTTGTACCCGATAAAATAAGATTGTAATGATCCTACATAGGCTTGGTAGTTTTCCGAGAAATAGCTTTTAATATACTGTATATTCAATAAAAATCCTGCAGACAATGACTTGTTTCCTGATAAATGCCAATTTTTTTCTAAGCCTGCTTGAAAATGAAGACTACCATTACCGTACTTCCTGGGCATAGAACTCGCCAACCACGGTTCATTAACATCATCATACCTTTTTCCTAAAGTAAACCCTCCGCCTATTTTTAAATAAAACTCGTTCTTCTTTTTATTGAGTTTAGGTTTTACCATAAGACCAATAGGAAATAAATTTGCCTGTAGCCATCTATTGTAACCCACATAAAACTGAATGGAAATGTCTGGTTTTATACGCCAATCTCCATTTACGTAAACTCCTACATTAAAGTTTTGATTGTAGTATTTTAATGTGGGCTGCTTATAATATCCTGTATTTATCTTGTAAAATCCAATGCCATACATAGTTTGCACAGATGGATAAACTCGAAAAGTCATTTTTGTTTTGAGAGAATCGTGACCTAAAACTTGATTTAAAAAAGCAAACGTGAAAAAAATTATAAAAAATGCTTTGCCTTTCATTCAGCAAAGATAGTTTACTTTTTCTTACAAACCTGAATGGTGTGGCTAATTCCTACATTATCAATTTGCTCAACAACTTTAAAGCCTGCCTTGTCAATTAAACGATTAAACACGGCACTGTCGTACATTTGGCTGTTTCCGTTGGCAATATTGGTAAAGTATAAAGAAGTCATTTGTAAGCTAAATGCCCCTGGTTCAAATTTTTGTCTGTCCCAAAAAGTTTCCATGATGTATATGTTGCCATCATCAGCAATCGCTTCGTGGCAACGTTTTAAAATGCTCACAATTTCATCTTCGCTAAAGCAATCTAAAAACTGGCTCATCCAAATGGCATCAGCGCCTTTTGGAAAACGATTAGCATCATCTAAAATATTTATAGGATGGTAGTTTACTCTATCCGAAAAAGGCGTTTTTGCAATGTTTTCTTTTGCCATGGCTAGTTGCCCTGGTAAATCAAGCATAGTCATTTTTACATCAGCATCGTAATTAATACACTTCATGGTAAATTTACCTGTGTTACCTCCAATATCTAAAATATGTTTTGGTTTACGCTTGAATAAATTTTGTAATGCCTGATCAAAAGAACCGTCAGAATAAAAATGATCAAAATTAAACCAACTATCTTGTATAGGTTTTGGCAAATGCGCTAACCCTTCGTAAACAGTTGGCCAATCGCCCAACACTTTTAATCCTGTTGGCTTTCCTTGTTTAATGCTTTCAGTTAATGAAAACATACCTTCATAACACACATCATTTGTAAAATCCATGTTTACGTTGGTCATTCGGTCATTTAAAATAAAATTTCCTGTTTTAGTAATAGTGTATTTATTCTCATTTTTAATGACTAAACCAATGCCTAAACCAGCTTCTAAAAGCACTCTGGTACCGTATTCGGATAATTTAAGCTTTGTATAGATCTCTTCTAGTGTAACTCCATTTACACTTGACGCCTCTACCATTGTCAAGATTCCCAAATCTCTTAACGATTTTGTAGCTTGAAAAACAATAGGTGCAAATGCGATAAACTGAGCCGCTGTAATGGCTTCAAATGCTGATTTGTCGTCTTTGGTAAAAAAATTCATGGTATAACTAAAAATTAAGTTGTCATATCTTTAAAGAGCGCCAAAATAACGAAAAGATTAAACATTTTTTGCATTTTCTTGATAAAATATAAATACCCAACTACACGGATAGCGAAATTGTTTGTAATATTGTAAATTGCACCCACAATTATGGTAAAGATAGGAGATAAGAAAATATCGGCAGATGATTTCTACAAGGTTTTAATAAGCAATTTAGAACTTCAGTTGGATGAAGAAGCCTTAAGAAAAGTATATCGCAGTCATTATTTTTTGAAAGAGTTTACTCGCGAAAAATTAATATATGGTATTAATACAGGATTTGGGCCAATGGCACAATACCGTATAAACCACGATGATCAAATGAAATTGCAATACAATTTGATTCGCAGTCATTGTTCTGGCTCAGGTAATCCTATCCCCGAAATTGATTGTAAAGCAGTGATGTTAGCGCGTTTAAATACTTTGATGCAAGGTTTTGCTGGTATTCATCCAGACGCCTTAATTTTAATTAAAGATTTAATCAATAAAAATATTTCGCCCGTTATTTATGAGCATGGCGGATTAGGCGCTAGTGGCGATTTAGTGCAATTAGCGCATTTAGCGTTGACCTTAATTGGTGAAGGCGAAGTTTATTATAATGGTGTAATTACTAGCACAGCAGAAGTATTTAAAAAAGAAAACATTACCCCAATGGAAATTCACATTCGTGAAGGTTTAGCCTTAATGAATGGAACTTCTGCTATGAGCGGCATCGGTATGTTGAATGTGATTTATGCAGAAAACTTAATGAACTGGAGTTTGTTGGCATCAGCAACTATTATGGAATTAGTGCAAAGTTTTGATGATCACTACTCTACTCCATTAAACGAAGTAAAACATCACTACGGTCAAAATCATGTTGCTAAAGCGCTGCAAGAAACATTAAAAGACAGTAAGTTAGTTAAAAGCAGAGAGGAACATCACTACAACCAAAAAGTAGAAACGGATGTGTTGGTAGAAAAAATGCAAGAATATTACTCGATCCGTTGTGTGCCACAAATTGTAGGGCCAATTGTAGATACCGTAAACTATGCAAAAGAAGTTTTGATTAATGAAATCAATTCAGCTAACGATAATCCAATTGTAGATTGGGAACGTAAAAATGTGTATCATGGCGGAAATTTCCACGGAGATTATGTAGCCTTAGAAATGGATAAATTAAAAATATCTATTACTAAATTATCGATGTTAGCTGAAAGACAGTTGAATTTTTTATTGAATAATAAACTCAACAATATTTTACCGCCATTCGTTAATCATGGCGTGCTTGGTTTAAATTTAGGGATGCAAGGTGTTCAATTTACAGCAACATCTACTACGGCCGAAAATCAAATGCTTTCAAACCCAATGTATGTGCATAGCATTCCTAGTAACAATGATAATCAGGATATTGTGAGCATGGGGGCTAACGCTGCATTAATTTGCAAGAAAGTAATTTTAAATAGCTACGAAGTATTAGCCATTGAATGGATGACTATTTTACAAGCGATTGATTATTTAAAAGTGCAGGATAAATTATCTACAAAATCAAAAGATGCTTACGAGAAATTACGCAAAGTATTCCCTTGTTTTGTTGAAGACTCTGTTAAATACAAAGATGTGAAAGCAGTAAGAGATTATATTTTCTACAATCATATTGAAATACTATAAATAAAACGGTTATTGTTTTTTTGAAATTTGTTGTTTGATTGTAACATGAATTACTAAAACATCAAACAACTAAGAACCAACAACTAAAAACTAAAATCAAAAATGGAATACGCATTAGTAACAGGCGGTAGTCGTGGAATTGGAAAAGCAATTTGTTTGCGTTTAGCAGATATGGGCTACAATATTATTTTAAATTATACATCAAATGATGTAGAGGCTAACAAAACAAAAGAGTTGTTAGTGGCAAAAGGTGTTGATGTTGTTTTAATGAAATTTGATGTAAGTAGTACTGAGGAATCAGACGCGCATATCGAAACATGGATCAACACTAATAAAGACAAGGCTATAACTGTATTAGTTAATAATGCTGGTATTCGCAAAGATAATATCATGGTGTTTATTCAGCCAGAAGATTGGAAACGTGTTATTGATATTACAGTAGACGGTTTCTATAACGTGACGCGACATGTGGTAAAAAGTATGTTGACAAAGCGTAAAGGTCGTATTGTAAATATTGTGTCTTTATCAGGCTTAAAAGGCTTACCCGGACAAACAAGTTATTCGGCTGCTAAAGGTGCTGTTATTGCTGCAACTAAAGCATTAGCGCAAGAAGTTGGTAAACGTGGTATTACAGTAAACGCTGTAGCTCCTGGTTTTATCAAAACTGACATGACAGAAGATATTAAAGAAGATGATTATAAATTTATGATACCAATGAATCGTTTTGGCGAAGCAGAAGAAGTGTCAGGGGTTGTTGCCTTTTTAGTAGGAAAAGATTCAACTTATGTAACAGGGCAAGTAATTTCAGTTAACGGAGGGTTATATAGTTAATGTTAAATTGTGAATGATAAATTATAAATGAGTAAAATCAAATAATTTAACATTCAATATTTAAAATTTAAAATTATTGAAGATGAACAGAGTAGTTATAACGGGTATAGGAGCTTGGTCGTGTTTAGGAAAAAACGTGGATGAAGTAAAAGATTCTTTATTTGCTGGTAAATCAGGAATTGGTTTTGAGCAAGTAAGAAAAGATATGGGCTATCGCTCTGCCTTAACAGGTATTGTAGAAACTCCTGCTTTAAAAGGATTATTAGATAGAAGAGCTCGCGTGAGCATGGGGCAACCTGCAGAGTTTGCATATATGGCAACTTCTGAAGCATTGAAAATGGCAAACATGGATCCTGAATGGATTGAAAAACAAGAAGTAGGAATTATCTACGGTAATGATAGTGTAGCCCAATCTACCATGGAAGCTATTGATACCGTTCGATTAAAAAAAGATACGATGTTAGTTGGTTCGGGAGCTACGTTTCAATCGATGAACTCAACAGTAACGATGAACCTTTCAACCATTTATAAATTAAAAGGCATTAATTTTACCTTAGCTGCTGCTTGCGCTAGTGGTTCCCATTCTATTGGAATGGGCTATTTACTGATTCGCACAGGTTTACAACACCAAGTAATTTGTGGTGGAGCTCAGGAAGTAAATCCTTATACATTTGGTAGTTTTGATGGTTTAAGTGCTTTTTCGGTAAGAGAAAGTGAGCCAACAAAGGCTTCTCGTCCGTTTGATAGAGATAGAGATGGCTTAATTCCAAGCGGTGGTGCAGCAACAGTTATATTAGAAAGCTTAGAATCAGCGCAAAAGCGTGGCGCAAAAATATTAGCCGAAGTGATTGGATATGGCTTTTCGAGTAATGGCGATCATATCAGTAATTCGAGTGTTGATGGGCAAACTCGTTCATTAGAAATGAGTTTAAGAGATGCTGGATTGCAGGCAAAAGACATCGATTATATCAATGCCCACGCTACTTCCACTCCAGGAGGAGACAGAGTAGAAGCAAAAGCGATTGATCACGTATTTAATGGATGTGCAACCCCAGTGAGCTCTACAAAATCCATGACTGGTCATGAATGTTGGATGGCTGGAGCTAGCGAAATTGTGTATACAACCTTGATGATGCAGAACGATTTTATTGCTCCAAATATCAATTTTGAAAACCCAGATGAGGATTCTCAAAAAATAAATATTATTGCAGAAACCAAGCAAACTCCATTAAAAACGATTTTATCTAATTCTTTTGGCTTTGGGGGGACAAATTCCACTTTGATAATCAAAAAATTTGCCTAATTTTGTCGTTATAAATACATATAAAATACAGAAAGGATAGCAAATGACACAAGAAGAAATTATTAAAACAGTAAACGGATTTTTAGTTGATGAGTTTGAAGTAGACGAAGCTAAAATTACTCCTGATGCAAATTTACGCGATACATTAGAGCTAGATAGCTTAGATTATGTTGATTTAGTTGTTGTAATTGAAAGTCATTTTGGATTTAAAGTAGTAGGTGAAGATTTCTTAACAATCCACACATTTCAGGATTTTTATACTTATTGCTTTAATAAAGTTCAGGAAAAAGCAGTTGCTTAATCCATATATTATTTTCCCAAACTAAAAACAAAACACTAAGTGTTTTGTTTTTTTATTTGTAATACATTTACTTCATGGCAAATCAAAATAAATGGGACGGACAATCACAAGCTAAAGTATTAGGATTTAAGATTTTTGTATTTATCCTCAATACATTTGGATTAAATCCGGCTTATTTTATTCTCAGATTTGTTTCTTTTTACTATTTTTTGTTTTCTAAGCCTAATAAATATATTCGTCAATATTTTATCCAAGCACACGGTTATTCGCCATTAAAAGCAAGATTAGCCATTTATAAAAACAATTTTTTATTAGGTCAAACTATTATTGATAAAGTTGCTGTAATGGCGGGAATGAAAAATCCTTTTAAAGTCATTCACAAAAATGGCGAAATGTTAGATGAACTAACTGCCATTGGTAAAGGTGGCATTTTAGTAAGCGCGCACATAGGCAACTGGGAAGTGGCAGGACAAGGCTTAAACAGACTTGGCACTGCTTTTAATGTGCTAATGTATTCCAACGAAAAAGAAGATGTAAAACAATACATGGATGATGTGATGAAAGAAAAAAAAATCAACATCATTTCGATCGATGAAGAAACAAAAAGTCATATCATCGAATTGCATAAAGCCTTTAGTAATAATGAATTAGTAGTCATGCATGGTGATAGATATAGAGAAGGTGCAAAAACATTAACCGCAAACTTTTTTGGTAAGCCTGCTCAGTTTCCTGTTGGTCCGTTTATCATGGCGGCAAAATTTGGGGTGCCACTATGTATTGTATTTGCAGTTAAAATCAATAAACATACTTATCAATTTTCTACCGAAAAACCAATACAAGTTGCCAGAGTGCGAGGCGAAGAACAATTAGAAAAAGTGTGTCAGGAATTGTTATTACAATATGTAAGCAAAGTTGAAGAGATGGCCAAAGCATTTCCTCATCAATGGTTTAACTATTATGATTTTTGGAAAGCATAGCAAATTATTGTCCCGCAGATTTCGCTAATTTTCTCAGATTGTTTTCAATTACACCCACGTGATATATAGAGTTATACTTAAAGATATACTAAAATCACACTACTTTTCTTCTGCGAACATCCGCAAATCTGCGGGACAATTTTTAATCAACATCAAATCTTAGTCTCAATCCACTGACTATAATTAATTAAACCCGCTCCCTGATTGGGCAATTGGAATTTCTTCATAAAATTTTGAACACTAATTTTTAAAGGACGCCAACGGTTTTCATACTTATTTAAAAACTGATCGATTAAATCTAAGATAGCTATATCAATTTTGATCGATTCTTTTTCCTTAACATCATCAATTAGTTTGTGAAGTTGATTCAATTGTTTTTCACACAATTCATAATCTTGCAATTCCAATCTGTTAATCAATTCAAATACGTGTAACTTAATAACAAACGACTTATCTAATGATTTAAAATTTTGAGAAACATAGATCTGGCTAAAAAATTTACTAGCTTGTTTATGTTTTTTTAAATCAAAATTTAGTATGGCTAAATTGTTTAATACATAAAAGTATTGATTAGAATTATTTTTAATTTGCTTTTCATTTTGCGCTTCTTCCAGAGTGTCAATTGCTTTTAAGGCATTTGTTTTGCTATAATTATTTACCAAAATATTGTAGTAATAAAAAATATACTGATTATAAAGTACTTTATCGAACTCAAAAATTGCTTTATGTAATACATTAGCATACTGTATGGATTGAGCATGCTTATCAAGCATATACGACGCATTGCATAAATACACTAACAGTTGTAACTTCACTTCGTGCGTTTGTTTACTAAATAAGGAGTCGTTTTCAAATTCAAGTAAACAGGATTTTAAATAGGCTTCTAAAGACGTATAATCTTTTAGCAATAACATCAAACGACTTAAATTTTGAAAGATTTTAATCCTTAACTGTACAGAGTTTTTTACATAAGATAATTTAACCGTGTTTTTTAATGTGTGATTTAACCAAGTAGTAATTTCCTTTTTAGTAGTAAGGTTCTGCGTTGTTTTTACCTCGTAGGATAATATAGCTAAGTTGTTTTCTAAATCTTGTAGTAATTTTAAACGTTTACTGTTTTCATTTCTTTTTTCAATAATGATAGTAGGACTCTCTTCTGTGTTTTGAATACTCATTCGCACCATTTGCTCATATATTGCTTCTAGTAAAGCAAATTCCTCTTTTTCAATAGCTTTGCGTTCTGCTAACTTTAAATAATGAAGTGCCAAATTTTGTTTTTGTTTGGCATTAAAAATTTTTGCCAATCCAATTAAGTGTAACGTATCAATTTCTGGTTTTTTGTGATTTAAATTAGATAAAACAATCCCAATATCATCAGCTATTTTGTTCTTGAGTCTGTAATATTTAGTATCTGGCTTATCCCCTTTATAAATCACATTAAAATGATATTTATCAAGCTCATCTCCATTCTTTTTAATGGAGTCAAATAGCTCTATATCCTTTCTAGATTCGAAGTTATGAGTTCTTTTAGTATATAGCTTATAGCTTTTTAACTCTTCTTTTTCTAGCGATTTGATTAAATCTTGTAAAATATCCATAATATGAGTATGTAATAAAATATAAAAGTAATTAATTTTAAGTCATTTTTTTAATTAATTTTAAATCAGCAAAAAACAGCTATTATGAAACGTTTATTAATTTTATTATTTGTATTAACAGAACTTATAAGCTACGGCCAAGCAAAAATTGGCATGAGTCCTGTTTTTAGTTTTACGCCAGCAAGCGCAATCACTCCCACAAGTACCGTAAATTTTGGAGATACAGTATCCCTTACAGTGTATATAAAGAATTCGGGAAATATCAGTTTTAATGGTTGGATAAACTTGGTATCTGCAAGAGATACAACAAATGGGGTCTTATGTGACTCTATGAACGTCACCTTAAATTTATTACCAAACGATAGCATCGCAAGTGTACTTACGTTTACTCCGGGGCCTGGTCCAAACGCCTTCAAATCTGGAGGAAACGGCAATACCATTGTTGTTTGGCCATTAATTAAAAGTGGCTCTGGTATTAATGGCGATAGTGTAAGGCCTGTGATATGGATAAATGATGTGAATAGTGTTTTTGAATTTGAAAAAAGCCAATTTAAATTATATCCAAATCCTGTATTACATGAGCTAACTATAAAAGCAATTAATAATAGCAACTATAAAAAAATAATGATTTATGATGTGTTTGCTCGTAAAGTAAAAGAGATAAACTACAAAGATATCATCGATGTCTCGGATTTAACAGCCGGATCATATTGGATGATTATTAGCTCAGAAGAGAAATCGTATAGAGTCAATTTTATTAAACAATAAAATTCAATTAGTACAAAATAAATTAATTTAAATATAAAACACATGAAAACAAAAATTACTAAAAAACTAATAGGATTAGCACTCAGTGCTTTTTCTTTAGTAGCGTCAGCTCAATGTCCAACTATTGATAGCCTTAGTGTTACACTAGGCGCAAATGGAACCGCATCTATCACCCCAGTTTTAAGTGGAAGTGTTAGTGCAACTCAAACCATGTATTACTGGAGTGTGACTCCCAATAGTGCGGCATTAAATTCAACTATGTTTCAAGCTCAGGGCGAATTTCAATTTCAAACCAACGGAACATATACCGTTTGTGCATCCTATTCTGATTCAGCAAACGGATGTTCGTATTACCAATTTTGCAAAACAATCACTATTAATAATATGTCTCCTGCAAGTTGCAACGCATCATTTATATCTTATACCGATAGTAATTGCGTAACTCATTTTACAAATACATCTGCTGGCACTAACTTAACTTATGATTGGACAATCAATGGGACTCACTACTCAAATACAAACCCAACATTAAATAACTTGCCAAATGGAACATATTTAGTCATGCTACAAACCTTTTATGCTGGCCAACCTTGCGATTCAGTTTCTCAAAACATAGTTGTAGGATGCAGCGGCACAAATACAGTATCTTGTCAAGCTGATTTTATATCTTATACGGATAGCAATTGTGTAACCTATTTCACCAACACTTCAGTGGGCAATAACTTAACGTATCAATGGTACGATGGCACTGGGAATGTTCTTTTAAGCACTTCTTCTGATCCTTCGTTAAGCCTGCCAGACGGGACTTACTATATCACTCTAAATACGTTTTCAAGTGGTACATTTTGTGATTCAACGGGGCACTACGTGTATGTAAATTGTGGAAACCCTTCAAATACATGTATCGCATCTTATACCTATTATAGAGACTCGAGTTGTGTAACCCATTTTATAAATACCTCATCAGGTACAAACTTAAGTTATGCATGGCAAATTGATGGAATTTCTTATTCAACAGCAGATCCAATTGTTTATTTATATAGCGGCTATCATAGTGTGTATTTAAATACATACACCAACGGGCAATTATGTGATTCGATAGGTGGTACTAATAATTATTTAGTAAATAGCTGCAGTACAAATACAGTTGCTCCTTGCCAGGCTAATGCACAATTTTCAATTTTCCCTGATTCATTAAATGCCGGAAATTTTTATGCTTACAATTATTCTTCGGGCTCAGGAAATGTAACATACGCTTGGGATTTTGGTGATGGCTCGCCAATATCAACACAACAATATCCTCTTCATCAATATGCCATACCGGGTCAATATATCATTTGCTTAACGGTTACCGGAACAGATAGTAGCTCAACTTGCACAAGCACACATTGCGATTCATCAAGTGTACAACGTATGGCAGCTGGTTTTTTAATGAGTCAAATACAAATAATTCCTGCTGCTGTAACCGGTATTAAACAAGTGGAAACAAACATTGGCTTAAAAGCTTACCCAAATCCAATGGCTGATGAATTAACCATTGAAGCAACAACTACTAACGATAACACATTAAATTTTGTATTAGTTGATGCGCTTGGAAGAACTGTAATGATTGGAAATTTAAATAGCTCTAAAACAAATATCAATACTAGTAGTTTAGAGAAAGGTTTTTATAGTTTAAGTATTACTAATGAGAAAGGAAGCTCATTAAAAACTATAAAATTAGTGAAGTAATATCATTGTTTAGTTTAAAAACGCCTCGCATTTTTGTG
>JBKJPW010000043.1:0-47615 GCA_046594225.1 Bacteroidia bacterium | reverse complement strand
TTATTGGGGAGAACCAATTCCTATTTACTATAAAAATGATATTCCGTATGCATTAAGCGAAAACGAATTGCCATTAGTATTACCAGAAGTAGATAAATATTTACCGACTGAAGATGGTGAACCACCATTAGCACGCGCAGCAGCTTCATGGAAACACAAAGGTGAGTTTGATTATGAACATTCGACCATGCCTGGTTGGGCTGGAAGCTCTTGGTATTTTTTAAGATACATGGATGCTCATAACGGTTCAGCGATTGCCGATAAAAAATTAATGGATTACTGGCAACAGGTAGATTTATACATTGGCGGTAGCGAACATGCAACAGGCCATTTATTGTATGTACGTTTCTGGACTAAATTTTTAAAAGACCTTGGATACATTAATATTGAAGAGCCTGCGAAGAAGTTGATTAATCAAGGCATGATACAGGGATTATCAACTGTGGTCACAGAATATTATTGCCAAAAAGTCTCTCGTGATTCAACGAATAATGTTAATCAAGCGTCTGATAGTAAATATAACCGTTTAGCTTCTTTTGATAGATTTAAAGGGGGTTTTACAATATATAACGAACAAGAATATCATACTAGTTCTCATTCACCAATTAACCTTCCTATAGATTATTGTGAAATTGATCCTTCTAATTCATTCGCAATTATTAAAAAAGAAGTTCTAAAAAAAATAGCGAATAGTGATCCTAGATTTAGACTCACTTTTGAAAATTTTGATTTAGAAGAAAGTGTCATTTGGGATAAGGACGAAAAAAATAGTAGTCACATTAAGTTGGCGTGTATTGTTGAAAAAATGTCTAAATCAAAATTTAATGTAGTATCTCCTGACGCATATTATAATGAGGTTTTAGAAAAAGAAATTCCAGGAATGGTAAATCAATTTGGTGCCGACACCTTGCGCTTATACGAAATGTTCTTAGGTCCATTGGAACAAAGCAAGCCATGGAATACCAATGGTATTACAGGTGTACACGGTTTCTTAAAAAAATTATGGCGCTTGTTTTACCCAGTAGTTCAGGGTGACGCTTCGCCTCCGCTCAGCGTGACAAATGACGAGCCAACAAAAACCGAATTAAAAACATTACACAAAACCATCAAAAAAATTACGGAAGACATTGAACGTTTTTCTTTCAATACTTCCATCAGTAATTTTATGATTTGTGTCAATGAACTAACGGATGCAAAATGTAATAAGAAAGCCATTTTGGAGCCGTTATTAATTTGTTTGTCGCCATACGCCCCACACATTACTGAAGAGCTTTGGAAACAATTAGGTCATAACGATAGTATTTCAACGGTTGCTTTCCCTGATTTTAATGAAGCCTATTTAATAGATGATAATATCAATTATCCTGTCTCAGTAAATGGTAAATTAAAATTTACATTAGAGTTGCCAGCAACTTTAACTGTTCAAGAAGTAGAAACGGAAGTCATGAATAACGAGCAAACATTAAAACTTCTAGAAGGCAAACAACCTAAAAAAGTAATTGTGGTACATAAGAAGATTGTGAATATGGTGGTTTAAACTCTTTTAGTAAAATTTTAAGTAAAAAGTAGTATATTGAAACCTTAAACGCACTATAACAACAACATGGTTTTTGGGAATTTAATAAACCTTGGGGTAAAAACAGAAATGGAGTTTTACCAAAAGCGTGAGGCTAGAATTGTTAACTTATTTGCACTAATTACATTGCTTGGTTTACTCATTGGCATTTCCTCTGTAATTTTTATAAGTGGCGATTATGTTTTTTCCACTGTCTTTTTTTCTACCATAACTTCTTTATCTATCTTATTTTTAAATTATAAATTACATCACAATGCAGCCACTTATCTGTTTGTAATAACTACAAACGTTACTATTTTTATCTTAAATCAGCAATACATTGATTCCGTAGGAAACTACCTTTATTACTTTCCTGTTATTTTTTGTGTTGCCTTAATTCATAATCCGGTAAAATCAAATACCAGAACAGCTATTTTCTTTTCAATAGTATTAGTAAGTTTTTTATGTTCTCGCTTCATCGATATTCCGTATTTAAAAAACACAACTATTACAGAAGCGGATAATGTTGCCCTATTAACTTACAATAGCATTTTAGCCTTTTTTGTAACGCTAATTTTAGTTTTTTTAGTGGTTAGATTAATTAACCGACAAAATAACGAAGCTCTTTCTCTATTGCATAAAGAGCAGGATGCACAAAAAATTATTGCTCAATCCTTAAAAGAAAAAGAGACTTTATTAGCCGAAATACAGCATCGTGTTAAAAATAATTTAGCCATTATCACCGGTCTATTAAATCTTCAAACCGAAAAAGCCCCTTGCGAAGTATCAAAACAACTCATGACAGAATCTAAAAATCGTGTGATGAGTATAGCGATGGTGCATGAGCGTTTGTATAAAAAAGATAATTTATCAAAAATAGATTTAAAGCTTTACTTGTCGGAATTAGTTAGAGAGGTCATTAAAAGTTATCCAATAAATACTGGGCAAATAGAAGTACTGGAAGAATTAGAGAGAGTAGAATTAGAAATTACCAAAGCGGTGCCAATAGGTTTAATTGTAAATGAAGCGTTGACCAATTCATTAAAACACGCCTTTCCAAAAACTACTAAAACTCCAAGCATAAAAATTAAAATGCAATTAATCTACGATAGAGTTCAAATTTGCATCTTAGATAATGGCAATGGTTTCCCTGACATCTCAACCAGACACGATACCGCTTTAGGTTTATCTCTTATTGAATCTTTATCAGATCAGATTGATGCAAAGGTTATTTTTAAAAACGAAGAAGGGGCCTGTGTTAGCTTAGTGTTTCCTTTTAATTAAAATAATTTCGTTTGTTTATTTTCGGCAAGTGCTTCTTTATAAACTGCCAATACTCTTAATCGTGCTGAAGCATGGTCAACTATTGGCTTAGGATACTTTGCTGTATTAAATTCAGGAATCCATTTTTTGATATACTCATACTTGGGATCAAATTTTTTAGTTTGTTCCGTAGGATTAAATACTCTAAAATAAGGTGCGGCATCACAACCGCTTCCTGCAGCCCACTGCCAACCGCCATTGTTGGCACTTAAATCAAAATCTAATAGTTTTTGTGCAAAGTATGCTTCGCCCCAACGCCAATCAATCAACAAATCTTTTACTAAAAAGCTGGCTACTATCATCCGCACTCTATTATGCATAAACCCTGTTGTGTTTAATTCTCGCATACCTGCATCTACAATAGGGAATCCTGTTTTACCTTCACACCAAGCATTAAACTCGTTTTCATTATTCCTCCACTGTATTCTATCATATTGTGGTTTAAATGAATTTTTTGCAGCATGCGGAAAGTGATATAAAATCGTCATATAAAAATCTCGCCAAATCAATTCGTTTAACCAGGTTTCATTTAAAACTAACGCTTGCTTTGCTAATGCTCTAATACTAACAGTTCCAAAGCGTAAATGAACACTTAATCTGCTCGTGCCATTAATAGCCGGAAAATCACGTTGCTCTTTATATTTAATTACTATAGATTTCCTAATAGTAGTGGAAGGAATTTGAATACCACTTTCTTTAAATCCCATTTCTTTTAAAGTAGGGGCGAGAAATGATTTTGTTTTTAAGAAATGTTTAAAATATTTTTTATTAGGATAAGGCTTTACATGAAAGTCGGTTAATTTCAATTTCCATTTTCTGCTATAAGGTGTGAAAACCGTATATGGTTTTCCATCATCTTTGGTTACCTCATCTTTTTCAAAAATACATTGGTCTTTATACGATTTGAAATCGATTTTTTGTTTTTCAAATAAAACTTTAACCTCTCCGTCTCGCTCGTTTGCATAGGGTTCGTAATCATGATTGATGTAAACAGATGTAATATTATACTCTTTAATTAATTCTTTAAATACTTTTTCGGGGGTTGAATAAAAGACTTTAATAGAAGAACCTAACTCTTTTAATTGCTCGTTTAGTTTTATGATAGTTGAATGAATAAATTCTACACGCGCATCTTTTTTATCTTCTAATTTATCTAATATGTTTTTATCAAAAATAAAAATGGGCAACACTGGAATACCTTTTTTTAGTGCATAATATAGCCCTGCGTTATCATCTAATCGTAAATCCCTTCTATACCAAAAAACAGTTACTTTTTGCATCCTATATTAAACAGATAATCTCTCTGAAAGTTTAAAAAAATCATGTAAATTCATCACTTCTAATTTAATGCATTTATACTATGGAATTAAAACAATTTCAACAGCACATATTAAATGGTATTCCAACCGAATTACCTCAAGCTAAAGCATACGAAAGCACAATTAATCATGCGCCAAAACGCAAAGACATTTTAAACGCTGATGAAAAAAAATTAGCTATTCAAAATGCGCTACGTTATTTTGAACCTCAACACCACACGGTTTTAGCAAAAGAGTTTGCTGAAGAATTAAAAACATACGGTCGCATTTACATGTACCGCTTCCGCCCTGATTATAAAATTTTTGCTCGCCCTATTCACGATTACCCTCATCAATCCATACAAGCAGCCGCTATTATGCACATGCTTAGTAATAATTTGGATTATGCGGTGGCACAACATCCTCACGAATTAATTACATACGGCGGTAATGGTTCTGTTTTTCAAAATTGGGCTCAGTATCTGTTAACCATGCAGTATTTAGCTATCATGTCAGATGAACAAACATTAGCGTTATACAGCGGACATCCTATGGGTTTATTTCCTTCTCATAAAGATGCGCCAAGAGTGGTTGTAACTAACGGCATGATGATTCCTAATTACAGCAAACCAGATGATTGGGAAAAAATGAATGCATTAGGTGTAACACAATACGGACAAATGACGGCTGGTTCATTTATGTACATTGGTCCGCAAGGTATTGTTCATGGCACTTGTATTACAATTATGAATGCGGCCCGCAGAGTTAGTAAAGCTCCCTCCTCTTTGGGGAGGACTGGGGAAGGGCTCTTATTTGTGACCTGTGGTTTAGGTGGTATGAGCGGTGCACAACCTAAAGCAGCAAAAATTGCTGATTTAGTTTCGGTAACAGCTGAGATAAATCCTAAGGCTGTTCATACGCGTCACTCGCAAGGTTGGGTAGATGAAGTATTTGATAATTTAGATTTATTAATTCCACGTATCAAAACAGCACAAGCTAATAAAGAAGCAGTGTCTTTGGCCTACCAAGGAAATGTTGTTGATTTATGGGAACGGTTAGTAAAAGAAAATATGCCTGTGGACATTGGCTCCGACCAATCATCTTTACACAACCCTTGGGCTGGCGGTTATTACCCTGCTGGATTATCCCTAGAGGAAAGTAATGAATTAATGGCTTCTAATCCTGATAAATTTAAAGAGGAAGTTCAGAAAACGTTAGTGCGTCATGCCAATGCTATTAATACATTAACCAGTCAAGGCATGTATTTCTTTGATTATGGAAACGCCTTTTTATTAGAAGCAGGTAGAGCTGGTGCCGATATTTATGAAACAGAAAAAGCTATTAAAGGCGGACATATTGGCGCAACGTTTAGATACAAAAGCTATGTGCAAGATATTTTAGGGCCAATGTGTTTTGATTATGGCTTTGGTCCGTTCCGCTGGGTTTGCACAAGTGCTAACGAAAACGATTTACGCAAAACGGATGAAATAGCATTAGGTGTTTTAGAAGAAATTTATAAAACAGCGCCTTCGGAAATTAAACAACAACTCAGTGATAATATTATTTGGATTCGTGATGCGATGAAAAATAATTTAGTAGTTGGTTCGCAAGGTCGTATTTTATATGCGGATAGCGAAGGTCGTGTAAAAATTGCTGAAGCAATTAATAAGGCGATAGCTGCAAAACAAATTTCAGCACCTGTTGTTTTAGGACGAGATCATCATGATGTCAGTGGCACGGATTCTCCTTATCGCGAAACATCTAACATTTATGATGGGTCAAAGTACACGGCTGATATGGCTGTACAAAATTTTGTAGGTGATAGTTTTCGTGGAGCAACTTGGATTAGTTTACACAACGGCGGCGGTGTTGGTTGGGGCGAAGTAATTAATGGCGGTTTTGGGTTAGTGTTAGATGGTAGTGCAGATGCTGATAGACGATTAAAATCCATGTTGTTTTGGGATGTGAATAATGGTATTGCTCGCCGCAGTTGGGCACGTAATAAAGAAGCTAATTTTGCGATTAAACGTGAAATGGAACGTACTCCAAACTTAAAAGTAACTTTACCGAACTTAGTTGATGAAACTCTTTTAAAAGATTTATTCTAACAAAAACCCGTCATACACAGATTCATATATTCGTAAAAAAATCGTAATTCGTACATCGCAAATCAAAACACTATGTTCACAATAGATACTCATACACACATTATCCCTAAACATATTCCTGATTTTACAAAGAAATTTGGTTATGGTAGTTTTATACAATTAGATCATCATGCTCCTGGAAGAGCCTGGATGATGCAGGGCGACAAGCGCTTCAGGGAAATAGTTGAAAACTGTTGGGATGCCGAGGTTCGTATTAAAGATATGGCAGAGCACAAAGCAGATATGCAAGTAATTTGCACAATTCCAGTAATGTTTAGTTATGATGCAAAGCCAAATGATTGCTTAGAGATTTCACAATTTTTAAATGATGATATTGCAAATACAGTTAATCAATATCCAGATAAATTTATTGGCTTAGCAACGGTTCCTATGCAAAATACAAAACTAGCCGTGCAAGAATTAGAACGTTGTATGAAGCTTGGTTTTAAAGGCGTTCAAATAGGAAGTAACGTTAACAATATTAATTTAGGTGAACCACAGTTTCATGAATTTTGGGCAGCTTGCGAAAAAACAAATGCCGCCGTTTTAGTTCATCCTTGGCAAATGATGGGGCAAGAACATATGACCAAATATTGGTTGCCATGGTTAGTTGGTATGCCTGCGGAAATTAGCAGAGCAATTTGTTCTATGATTTTTGGTGGTATCTTCGAGAAATATCCAAATCTTAAAGTTTGCTTTGCACATGGTGGAGGTTCGTTTTTACCAACTATTAGTCGTATTGAACATGGCTGGGATTGCCGTCCTGATTTAGTAGCCATTGACAATGAATTTAATCCTAAAAAATACTTAGGTAAATTTTGGGTCGATTCACATGTATGCGACCACAAAATGTTACAATATATTATTGATTTAGTAGGTGCCGATAAAGTAGTTCAAGGTTCTGATTATCCATTTCCATTAGGAGAAGCAGTTCCAGGAACGTTAGTTCGTGAAGCGCCACTTTCTGATGAAACAAAAACAATTATTATGGGAACAGCAGCTAAAGCATGGTTATCTGTATAAATAATATATCAACTGTAGCGTTAAATCTTACTTCTTAAACCTTATTTCTAAATGTCCCACTTCACCGATCACCAACTAAAACTATTAACCGCTGCCGAAGGTAAAACTCTTAAAAAAGTAATTGTTTATTTTTGGGTCAATCGCTTTAATCCTGATGCGCATGTTGATTTAATTGATAATGTAGAATTAGTATTTACTGATGATACAACACTTATTATTACATGTGACGAAGAAGCTGCTGCCATTAACGTAATTGACGACTTTAATTTTGAAGAAGAAAAGGCACAATTAAAACAAGAGTTTGGTGATAAAATTAAAATGATTCCTATTGATGCTTCCACAACAAAAATGTGGGCAGATGTAATTGGAGAAACGATTGAAGCTTTTGAATTAAGCAGAGAAGACTCACAGTTTTTAAACGACGCTTTGATTATTAATTTTGGTTCCGAAAAACGCTCAATTGGTATTAGCCCAAATGATGGATTAATTATCGATTATTGGGAAGATATTTAACAGTATCAAAAATAATTTAATCGACAAAAAAGGGCATTTTGATGATTTAAATCATTCTTTTGTCTACATAAGAATTACAATAAGCTATATTGAGCTTATTCATCTAGTAAAAGTCCTCTTATTTAGAATTATTATAAATTACAGATTATGTTAATAAATTCTAAAAAAACCTACCTACTTATATAACATTCTGTTATTTTTGCACGGTAATTTTTGTCATTAAAGTGTCATTAAACTGCCTTAAAACATACAAAATTAGATATAATTCTATGCAAAATAATATGTCTCATTTCTCTTTAAAATCCTTATTTGGCGCGGTTTTCCTGTTTTTTGCTTTCTCCTTTGGATTGAAAGCACAAGATGGTGCTAAATTGTTTAAGCAAAACTGTGCGGTTTGTCACGCGTTGACTGACCAAAAATTAACTGGTCCAGGTTTAGCTGGTGTTTTTGACCGTGCTCCTAAGGGGGATTGGTTGAAAAACTGGATTTTGAATAACGAAAAGTTAATCAAATCAGGCGACGCTTACGCTAACAAAATTTATAATGACAATGGTAAAGCTGCCATGACTGTTTTTGAAGGACAATTAACCGACAAAGATGTTGATGCAGTTTTAGCTTACATTAAAGCTCCACCAGCTCCAACAACTACAGGCCCTGTTACAACAACTGGTGATGTAGCAACTCCTGAGGAAGTAAAAGGTGGCATTGATCCATTATACTTATTATTAGGTGGTATTGTAATCTTAGCTATTATATTAGGCGCTTTACGTAGCGTACGTCATTCATTACAAAACTCATATAACCGCAAAGAAGGAAAAACAGAAAACCCCGATATTACTTTTGGTGAAGAAGTAAAACAATGGATTGGTGGTCACCGTCGTTTAGTTGGTGTATTTGTTATCATTATTGCTTTTGGTGGAATGAAATCTTGCTGGGATGCTTGTTATGATTTAGGTGTATATTATGATTGGGAAACTCAAAAAGGTTACCATCCAGAACAACCAATTAAATTCTCTCACAAATTACATGCAGGAGATAATGAGATTGCTTGTCAATATTGCCATAACTCAGTAGAAAAATCTCGTCATGCAGGAATTCCTACAGTTAATGTGTGTATGAACTGTCACAAAGGTATTCAAACTGGTCCTCAATACGCAGAAAAAGAAATTGCAAAAATCTACGCAGCCTCAGGATTTAATCCTAAAACTGGTGTTTATGATGCTCCTGAAAATCCAATCAAATGGATTAAAGTTCACACACTACCTGATCACGTATATTTCAATCACTCTCAACACGTTGTAGTTGGTAAACAAGAATGTGCAACTTGCCACGGTGATGTTAAGAAAATGACAACTGTTGAACAAAAAACTCCATTAACCATGAAATGGTGTATTGAATGTCACAGAAAAACTGAAGTAGCTATGGAAGGAAATGCATACTACGACAGAATGCACAAAGCTTTAAAAGAAAAATACAAGGGACAATATGACGTTAAGTTTACGGTTGATAAAATCGGTGGACTTGAGTGTGCAAAATGTCACTATTAATTGTTAGAAACCGGTAATTACAAGAAATATCACAGATGACTATGTCGAAAAAATACTGGAAAGGTTTACCTGAATTAAACAACAGCGAAGACTTTTTACAAAACAAAAACAATGAGTTTGCTGAAACATTGCCAATGGAAGAATTCCTTACTGGTGATGACGCTAACTCTAAAGGTACAAGCCGTAGAGATTTTTTAAAAGTAATGGGCTTCTCTACAGCAGCCGTTGCTTTAGCAGCTTGCGAAACTCCTGTAAACAAATCTATTCCTTACGTTGTAAAACCGGAAGAGGTTACCCCAGGTGTTGCTAACTTTTATGCTTCTACATTTTATGATGGGCATGATTACGCATCTGTTTTAGTTAAAACTCGTGAAGGCCGTCCTATCAAAATTGAAGGTAACGACTTATCAAAAGTGAGTCACGGTGCTACAAGTGCTCGTGTACAATCTTCTGTTTTAAGTTTATATGATGGTGCTCGTTTAAACGGGCCTGTATCTAAAGGTGGAAGCCCAACTACATGGAAAAATGTAGATGACGCCGTTGCAAAATCATTAACTGCTGGAACTAATGTTATTTTAAGTTCAACAATCATCAGTCCTTCAACTAAGGCTGTTATTGCTGAATTTACTGCTAAATACCCAAATTCAAAACACGTTACTTATGATGCGGTTTCTTATTCTGCATTAATCAATGCTAACAAAAATGTATTTGGTAAATCTGTTGTTTCTTCTTACGATTTTTCTAAAGCAAAAACAATTGTTGGTGTTGCTTGTGATTTCTTAGGAACTTGGTTAAACCCAATTGAATTTGCTAATCAATACAGTAAAGGGCGCAAGGTTAGCCGCGAAAACTTAGAAATGAGTAAACACTACCATTTCGAAGCTAACTTATCTTTAACTGGTGCTAATGCCGATGAGCGTTATATGGTTAAAGTTTCTGAGTTTGGTAAAGTAATTGCTTCTTTATTTAATGAAGTAGCAGGGGCAACTGGTAACTCTAAAGTTTCAGACGCTAAAGTATCCAATCCTGATGCAGCTAAAGCAATTACTAAAGCAGCTAAACAATTAGTTGATAATAGAGGAAAATCATTAGTGGTTTGTGGTTTTAATGATGAAGGTTGCCAAACATTGGTAAACGGTATCAATAAAATGTTAGATAACTACGGTAAAACGGTAGATGTAGAAATGCACTACAATTTAAAACAAGGTAACGATAAAGATTTTATAGATTTAGTTGCTGATTTAAATGCTGGTAAGGTTGGTGTGTTAATGACATATAACTGTAACCCAGTTTACACAGCGCCAGCATCTTTAAAATTTGAAGCAGCATACAAAAAAGCAGGATTAAAAGTTTCTTTCTCTCAATCATTAGATGAGACTTCAAAATTAGCTGACTTTGTTTGCCCAGATAATAACTACTTAGAGTCTTGGGGTGATGCAAATCCAAAACGTGGTCACTACTCATTACAACAACCAACTATTCGTCAAATATTTGCAGCTCCTCGTTACGAAGGAACTCGTCAAGTACAAGATAATTTATTAAGATGGTCAGGAATTAAAGCTGATTATTTAACTTATTTACAAGGATACTGGAATAATCATATTTTCCCTCAACAAGGCAAATATTTAGATTTTTCTTCTTTCTGGGCACATACTTTACACGATGGTGTATTAAAAGTATCTGTTTATAAAGATGCTCCAATTGCCCCAATGGCAAAAGATTCTACAGGTGCGCCTTTAATGGCTGGTGTAGCAGCAATCATAAACGAAGTTGTGGCTGACACTTCAGCTCACGTTGTTGCTCCTGCAGCACATCATGCGGCAGCAGCTACTCCTGAAGTAGCTTCAACTATTCCAAATCCTGATTATAACAAAGCAGCGGCTTCTGCAACATCTGCAAAAGGTGGAGCGTTTGAATTAGTAGTTTACGAAAAAGTTGGTTTAGGAAATGGTACTCAAAGTAATAACCCATGGTTAATGGAATTACCTGATCCTATTTCTAAAGTAACTTGGGATAATTATATTACAATGAACCCTGCAGATGTTGCTGCATTAGGTTTAAATGAGATGAAGCGTCAAGATAAAATTGCTTCAATTGCAGAATTAACAGTTAATGGTACTACAATAAAGGTTCCTGTTTATCCTCAACCAGGACAAACGGCTGGAACTATTGGTTTAGCTATTGGTTATGGTCGTACAGCAGAAAGTATGAAAGTGGCTTTTGGTGTTGGTCAAAACGCTTACCAATTTGTAACTGTATCAAACGATACATTAACTAGTGCTAATTTATCAGCTTCAGTTAAAGCAACTTCTGAAACTTATGAATTAGCGGCTACACAAATTCACCACACGATTATGAATCGTGAGGAGCAAATTTTACGCGAAGTTTCATTAAACGAATATAAATCAAAAGAAAAAGAAGTTTGGAATCCAGCAGCTATGTTACCTATGCATGGTGGTGGTAAAAAACATGTTGATGAAGTTGATTTATGGGATGCTCATCCACGTTTAAACCACAAATGGGGTTTAACTATTGATATGACATCTTGTATTGGCTGTGCAGCTTGTGTTGTAGCTTGTACTGTAGAAAATAACGTTCACGTAGTTGGTAAAGAAGAAGTTGGTAAAACACGTGAAATGCACTGGTTGCGTATCGATAGATACTATACTTCTGACATGACAGCGGCAAAAGCTTCTGAAGAACATGTTGGTGCAATGCAAATGTATTTAGATATGGAAAACCCTTCATTAAATCCGAAGGTAACTTTCCAACCAATGATGTGCCAACACTGTAATCATGCTCCTTGCGAAACGGTTTGTCCGGTATTAGCAACTTCACATAGTACAGAAGGATTGAACATGATGACTTATAACCGTTGTATTGGTACTCGTTACTGCGCTAACAACTGTCCATTTAAAGTTCGTCGTTTCAACTGGTTCAACTATATCGCTAATGCTGATTTCACAGATATTAACCCTGCACAACAAGACTTAGGACGCATGGTATTAAACCCAGACGTAGTTGTTCGTTCTCGTGGTGTAATGGAAAAATGTTCAATGTGTCAACAACGTTTACAAGCAGGTAAATTAGTAGCAAAAGCAGCTAAAATGCCAATCGTTGATGGTTCAATTAAAACAGCATGTCAACAAGCTTGTCCTACAAACGCTATTATGTTTGGAGACATTAATGATGAGGCATCAGCAATTAATACTTGGAGAAATGATGATAAAAACTATTTCTTATTAGAAGAAGTAGGTGTTAAACCAACGGTATCTTATTTATTAAAAGTAAGAAATCAAGAGGAGGCAATTCATCATCATGAAGGACACGGTGCTGCTCCTGCTCACAAAGAAGAAGGACACAAAGAAGAACACCATTCATAAGATTATTAAAAATTAAATATTAATTTCTGAATTTAAAATAATATGCACGCAGAATCACAGATAAGAATACCGCTGATTTTAGGGAATAAAACGTACCGAAATATCACCGATGATATTATTGCGCCCATAGAAGGTAAAGCAAACAGATTATGGTATATTTTATTTACCATTTCCGCTTTAGCATTTATGTGGGGTATTGGATGTTTATCATACACAATTGGCGTTGGTATTGGAGCTTGGGGTTCTAATAACGGTGTTGATTGGGCTTGGGATATCACAAACTTCGTTTGGTGGATTGGTATTGGTCATGCTGGTACATTAATTTCGGCTGTATTATTATTATTCCGTCAAAAATGGCGTATGGCTATTAATCGTTCAGCGGAAGCCATGACAATTTTTGCGGTATTATGTGCTGCGATATTTGTAACATTACACACAGGTCGTCCTTGGTTAGATTATATGTTATTCCCTTTACCAAATCAGTTTGGTTCTTTATGGCCTAACTTTAACTCTCCATTATTATGGGACGTGTTTGCAGTATCAACTTATGCTACTGTATCTATTGTTTTCTGGTACATAGGTTTAATTCCTGATTTCGCCATGATTCGTGATAGAGTGGTTAAACCAAAAATGAAAAAAGCATACGCTTTATTATCATTTGGTTGGGGCGGATCTGTTCGCCATTGGTCTCGTTTTGAAGAAGTATCTTTAGTATTAGCTGGTTTATCTACACCATTAGTATTCTCTGTTCACTCTATTGTATCCTTTGACTTTGCCACTTCAATAGTTCCAGGTTGGCATACAACTATCTTCCCTCCATACTTTGTTTCGGGTGCGGTATTCTCGGGATTTGCTATGGTATTAACATTGATGTTAATTGTTCGTAAGGTTTATAAATTAGAAGCTTACATTACTATTAAGCACGTTGAATACATGAACATTGTAATTATTGTTACTGGTTCAATTGTAGGGGTAGCTTATTTAACTGAATTATTTGTTGCTTGGTACTCTGGTGTTGAGTGGGAGCAATATGCTTTCCTAAACAGAGCAACTGGCCCAATGTGGTGGTCTTATGCAGCCATGATGACATGTAACGTTATATCTCCACAATTATTTTGGTTCAAAAAATTACGTACAAGTTTAGTGTTTACATTCATCTTATCTATCGTTGTAAATATCGGTATGTGGTTTGAACGTTTTGTAATTATCGTTCCAACATTATGTCGTACTTACTTACCATCTACTTGGAATACTTACTCTCCATCATTTATTGACGTAGGTATCTTTGTAGGAACCATTGGAATGTTTTTTACATTGTTTTTATTGTACTCTCGTACATTCCCTGTAATTGCACAAGCTGAGTTAAAATCAATATTAAAAGCATCTGGCGAAGAACATAAAAAAGCAGCTGCAGAACACGCTCATTAAAAAGTTACAAAATTTGAATTATTAATAATTCAGTATAGATTAAAAAAGTATTGAAAAAGTATGTAGTTAGAGAATTAGGAAATAATTAAAAACTTAAAACTCAGCACTAAAAACTAAATAAGAATATGGCAACTAAACAAATTATACACGGTATCTTTTCTGACGAAGTTCCTTTATTGGACGCCTGTAAAAAACTACGCGCTTCAGGTATTCGTATAGCAGATGTATTTACTCCATTTCCTGTTCACGGAATCGACCCAATTGTAGGTGTGCCTCGCACACGTATTGCAATTTGCGCATTCATTTATGGCATCACAGGTTTATCATTAGCTACATTAATGATGTGGTACATGATGGTAAGCGATTGGCCTAATGATATTGGTGGTAAACCAAATTGGAATTACTACTCAAACATTCCTGCATTTATTCCTATCAGTTTTGAAGCAACTGTATTTTGTGCAGCTCACGGTATGTCGTTAACGTATTTATTACGTTGTTGGTTAGTGCCAGGCGCTAAAGCAAAAAACCCTGATCCTCGTACAACGGATGATAAATTCATGATTTATTTAGAATTAAATGATGAGCAATCTAAAAAAGCTGATGAAATTTTACGTTCTACTGGCGCAGAAGAAGTAAACTACAAAGGCACTATTACAATTGAACCAAAATATTAATTAGATAAAAAATTATAATATGAACCTATCATACAAAAATCTTAAACTAATTACCTGCGGAACTTTCGCAGTAATGTTAGTGGCAGGTTTTACATCATGTGGTAAAAAAGACGTTAACAGTCCTGGCTTTGAATTTATGCCAGATATGTACCGCTCACCATCTTTAGAATACTACGGAACTCACATTATTAATGGTGATACTTTAAACAGTTCAAAATTGCCAGTTGCAGGAACTATTGCTAGAGGTTTTATGCCTTATGTGTATCCTAATACGCCTGATGGATATACATCAGCTGGATTATATTTAAAAAATCCAATTGTTTATTCTGAATCCATTGAGAAAGAAGGTGAAGAATTATTTGGTAAATTCTGTGTACACTGTCATGGTGCTACAGGTGCAGGTGATGGAAAAGTAGGGGCAAAATTACCGGGTCCACCGCCAGCATACAATGGTGCATTAAAAGATTTACCAGAAGGGAAGATTTTCCATTCAATTACTTACGGCAAAGGTACGATGGGTTCTCACGCAAGCCAATTAACACAAGAAGAACGTTGGAAATTAGTTTACTACGTACAAAAATTACAAGGACCAAAAACTGTAGCAAGTGATTCTATAGACGTAGAAGAATTTGACGCACAGGGAAATGCTTACATGGTAAGAAAACCTGCACCAAAAAAATAATTAATAAAACGAATTTTTACATACGACAGAATTTTTTAATATGAACACTGATAAATTAAATTTCGTAGTACCTGCTAAAGCAAAAATGACATCAATAATTTTGATGGGTGTTGGTTTAGCGTCTATCATTTGTATGTTTATGTTTGATAAACAACCAGATGATCATCATTATCATGCAACTCGTGCATGGGCCAATGTATTTGTTGGATCATTCTTCTTTATGGCAATTGCTTTAGGAGCTGCTTTCTTCTTAGGATTGCAATACGCTGCTGAAGCTGGCTGGGCAACAACTATCAAACGTATCATCGAAGCAGTAACTTGGTATATGCCTGTTGGTTTATCTTTTATGTTATTAATTTTTATTTGTGGGCAATTACACTTACATAATATCTATCCTTGGATGGCAGATGGTATTGCTACTGAAGGATCTGAAAATTACGATGCTGTGATTGCAGCTAAAATTGGATACTTCGGAGCATTTTGGTGGATTCGTACAATTTTATACATGCTTGCTTGGGTATTATTTACTTGGAAACTACGTAAAAACTCAATGGATGCGGATGCTTTAGGACATGAAGAATCAAAAGGATTCCATTGGAAAAATGTGAAGTTAAGTGCTTGGTTTATGGTAGTGTTTGCTGTAACTTCTTCTACATCTGCATGGGATTGGATTATGAGTATTGATACACATTGGTTCTCTACTATGATGGGTTGGTATATCTTCTCAGGAATGTGGGTAAGTGCTATGATTACAGTAACTATCTTAGTTGTTTATTTGAAGAAATTAGGTTACTTAGAATTTGTAACTGAAAGTACAGTACATGATATCGGTAAATGGATGTTCGCTATTTCTTTCTTATGGACATACTTGTACTTCTCTCAATTTATGTTGATTTGGTATGCTGATATTCCTGAAGAAGTTATCTATTTCCAAACTCGTTGGGAATCTTACAAAGCATTAATGTGGACCGTTTTATTTGTCAACTTTGCTTTCCCGATGATTATGTTAATGAGTCGTGATTCAAAAAGAAATTATTTCTTCTTAATCTTTGTAGGAACTATCATTTTCATTGGTCATTATTTAGACATTATTATGGTAGTAATGCCAGGAACTGTTGGTCATCACTGGACCGGAATAAGCTGGATGGAGGTTGGTAACTTCTTATTCTTCTTAGGGTTATTTATCTATGTAGTGTTAACTAATCTTTCTAAACGTCCTTTAATGGTAAAAAATCACCCATTCTTGGAAGAAAGCGCGCACCACTCTTACTAATTAAACAAAGAATAAAATTAAAATATTTGATATGATGAGTGAAGTGAAATTCACGACTCATAAGACAACTAAAAAATAAATAGAGATATGAAATTGTTAATCTTAATCGGACTTGTACTTTTAATCATCGCTGTCCATCAGTTAATGCGTGTTATTGAACTTTCACGTGAGTTTAAGAAAACCAAAGAATGGGAAATTACAGATAATGACAATACCTTTAACGGTAGAGCTATGTTATTAATTGGTGGTTTTGGTTTAATCGCTTTTTTCTTTTGGCAAGTAGCCCGTTGGGATGATAATTCGTTACCAGGAGCAGCATCTGTTCACGGTTTAAAAATAGATACTTTGTGGGATTACAACATGTATTTAATCACAGTTGTATTTGTTATTACTAATGCTATTTTATTTTGGTTTGCTTACAAATATGCAGGTAAAAAAGGTGTGAAAGCTACTTTCTTGGCACATGATAACCGTTTAGAAATGGCTTGGACTATTGCGCCAGCAGTTGTATTAGCTGGTATCATTATTTTTGGTTTAAAATATTGGAATGAAATTACAGACAGATCTACTGATCCTAATAAAGTAACAATTGAATTATATGCAAAACAATTTGACTGGACTGCACGTTACGCAGGAAAAGACAAAACTTTAGGATTAACTGATTATCGCCAAATTGACGGAGGAAACTCTGTTGGTATGGATACATTAGATCCAAAAGGGTATGATGATATTCTTGTAAAAAATGAATTCCATATTCCTGTAAACAGAGAGATTGAATTTAAAATGCGTTCACGTGATGTTATTCACTCTGCATACATGCCTCACTTCCGCGCACAAATGAACTGTGTACCAGGTATGATTACTGAATTTAGATTTACCCCAAATAAAACTACAGCTGAAATGCGTAAAGACCCATACGTAATTCAATTAATGGCAGGTATTAATGAAGCTCGTGCATTAAGAAATGAAGAGCCTGTTGAATTTGATTACATCTTGTTGTGTAATAAAATTTGTGGTGCTTCTCACTACAATATGCAAATGACCATTGTTGTAGAAAGTGAAAAAGATTATAACGCTTGGTTATCTAAGCAAAAAGCAGTAAAAACTTTAGCTGCTAAAGGGGAATAAAATTATTAAATAAAATTGTAGTACTTTAAAATAAAGCATAATATGTCAAACGCACATTCAGCAGATTTAACAGAACACGCAGGACACCACGATCACGCACATGATCATGAAGAGCACCACGAAAGTTTTGTAAGCAAATACGTTTTTAGCCAGGATCATAAAATGATTTCTCGTCAGTTTTTATTAACAGCTGTTGTAATGGCTGTTATTGCAATGACGATGTCAATTATCTTCCGTTTACAATTAGCTTGGCCAGGCGAAAAGTTTGCCTTTGTAAATGCTATCCTTGGAGATAAATGGGGTAAAGATGGAATCTTAGACCCTAATATGTATTTAGCATTAGTTACTATTCATGGTACCATCATGGTATTTTTTGTATTAACTGGTGGGTTGAGTGGAACCTTTGCCAACTTACTTATTCCTTTTCAAGTTGGAGCACGTGATATGGCTTCTGGTTTCTTAAATATGTTGTCATACTGGTTCTTCTTTGCATCAAGTGTTATTATGTTAGGTTCTTTATTCATTGAAGATGGTCCTGCATCTGGTGGGTGGACAATTTATCCTCCATTATCTGCATTACCTGAAGCAATGCCAGGTTCTAAATTAGGTATGACTTTATGGTTAATTTCAATGACTTTATTTGTTGTGTCTTCGTTATTAGGAGGTATCAACTACATCGTTACTATTATTAACTTACGTACTAAAGGAATGAAAATGACTCGCATGCCATTAACCATGTGGGCTATTTTAATTACTGCTATTTTAGGTGTATTATCTTTCCCTGTATTAGTTTCGGCAGTTGTATTATTAATTTGCGACAGAAGTTTAGGAACAAGTTTTTACTTATCAGATATTTACATTGGTGGCCGTCCGTTAGATAACGTTGGTGGTAGCCCTGTATTATTTGAACACTTATTCTGGTTCTTAGGTCACCCTGAGGTATATATTGTATTACTACCCGCTTTAGGTATTACATCTGAAATTATCTCTACAAACTCTCGTAAACCAATCTTTGGTTACAGAGCAATGATTGGCTCCATGTTAGCAATTGGTTTCTTATCATTTATCGTTTGGGGTCACCATATGTTCTTAACAGGTATGAATCCATTCTTAGGATCTGTATTTGTGTTTACTACTTTATTAATCGCTATTCCATCAGCAGTAAAAGCATTTAACTACATTACTACCTTATGGAAAGGTAATATCCAATACACACCAGCAATGTTGTTCTCTATTGGTTTAGTTTCTTCTTTCATTACAGGTGGTGTAACAGGTATAATCTTAGCAGATTCTACTTTAGATATTAACGTACATGATACTTACTTTGTGGTAGCTCACTTCCACATTGTAATGGGATTGTCTGCCATCTTTGGTATGTTTGCAGGAGTATATCACTGGTTTCCTAAATTGTTCTTACGTATGATGAACAAAAAATTAGGATACTTACATTTCTGGTTAACTTTTGTGTGTGCTTATGGCGTATTCTTCCCAATGCACTTTTTAGGATTAGCGGGTGTACCTCGTCGTTACTACACAAACTCTAACTTCCCGTTATTTGACAACTTAGTTGATATAAATGAGATTGTAACAGTGTTTGCAATTATAGGAGCATTATCTCAATGTGTATTCTTATTCAACTTCTTCTACAGTATTTTCCGTGGCGAGAAAGCTCCACAAAATCCTTGGAACTCTAATACATTAGAATGGACAACTCCAATGGCTAACATTCATGGTAATTGGCCCGGTCAACTACCAGTAGTTCACCGTTGGGCTTATGACTATAGCAAGCCAGGTGCAGAGAATGATTTCATTCCACAAACCGTTCCTTTAGCTGATGGCGAGATTGATGGTGGGGGACACTAATCATAGATAAAAAAATTAAAAGAAGCTCTTACAATAGTAGGGGCTTTTTTTGTGATCTAAATATTGCTACAAATTATGGCAATCAAATACTATAAATTGCTGTAATTTTATTTAATGGTAAAAGAATTATATATTGAACACGGTTTGTATAACAACCGCATGAAGCTATTCATGAAATTTGAATACGATGCCAAAGCCATTGAGTTAGTTAAAACTTTGCCTGGTGTTAAATGGAGTCAAACAGAAAAACGCTGGCATATAGGTTACCATCCAGAAGCATTAAATAGAATAAAACAAACATTTAAAAACACGGGAGTATATATTCAAACACTAAACGATTATAATGATGTGGAAAAACCAAGAACCACTTGAAATAAAAAAGTCAAGTAATGACCTACCCTATTTAAACAAATCACTTAAAAAAAACACAATTAAGTGTTGGTTACTACATAACTGCCATGGCAAAAGCTCTATTAGAACTAAATATATAGTCATCCCTCAAAAAGTTATTTAAATCCCTATTGAATTTCTCTTATTCCTCTACAGGAACAAGAAATTATTATTATAACAGAATGACAACTCAGCTAGTAGTGGCTACATAATAGCCAAACATAAATTACAATATTTTTCACTGATGAAGCTATTTTTATTTGGTCAGTACCTATTAATAAAATTGAGTTCCTCTGGAACTATTTACCGGCCAAATCTGCCGCTTTTTAAACAAGTTTTTTGCTTTTTCGGTAGATTTTATGACTTCTTATTTAATAGTACTTATTATACAAATACTTGTAAATTATTTGAGGGGCAACTATGTAAAAGAAAGTCATGTTTTTTTAAAGAAACTATATTAGTAGTATCTGTACTCCGCTAAAAATTAATGAATCATTAAAATAAAAAAGCTCCGCAAAAATATTTGTGGAGCTTTTTTATGAGTTTATATGTTTCTATTTACGCAATAAAGACACATGACCTACCCGTGCATAATGTTTTTTCTTTTCGTCTTTAAACGTAATTTTATAAACGTAGACATCTTGTTTTAAAATCTCTCCTGAGTTATTTTTTGCTCCAGTCCAAAATTGATTGACGTCAGTTGTTTTGTAAATCAATTCGCCCCATCTGTCATAAATAACTAAGTTAAAGGTTGAGTAATCTACCCCTGTTGGAGGTAAGAAAATTTGGAATACATCATTTAATCCATCTGATCCTGGAGTAAAGGCATTTGGCACATATAATACAACGTCAGGATTAACAACAATTATTAAAGATGTGTCGTCCACACAGCCCTCTGGTGTAGTTGCAATTAACGTTACTACAAAATTTCCTGAGTTAACAAACAAGAATGATTCATCCACATTTGTGCTGTTATAAATTCCACCAATATCCCAAGTGTAGCTGTTATTTCCTAAAACAGTTGATTGGTTTGTAAACTCAACTTGTCCATCCACTACTGTTGTTTCTGTTACTGAAGGGTCAAAAGATGCAATTGGTAATGGATTAGACGTTACTGCACTCGTTGCAATCGTTGTGTCTTTACAACCAATTGCATCCGTATAATAAAGCGTAGCTGTATATGTTCCAGGAATAACATATATATGATTAATAATTAGTCCTGAATCTCTAGGTGTTCCATCACCAAAATCCCAAACCGCCAACCCTGTAGGGTAAGAAGATGTTGCGTATGATATTGTAACAGGGTTACAACCTGAAGTTACATTAGGGAACGCATTAGCCTCTGGTTTTGGATTTACCATAATTGAAATCGTTGCTGAGTTCCCACAATTTAATGCTGGAGATGGATTAGTACTATAAGTTACAACATGAACACCTGCACCTGCTGTTGCTGGAGAAAATGATGTTCCACTAACTCCTGGGCCCGACCAAACACCACCTGTAAATTGCGCTATACTTTGTAGGTTTGTTGAAGCATCATAGATACAATAAGGTCCTACCGTGTTAGTAATTGTAGCCGGTACAAAATGAACAACGGTTACTGAAGTTGTTCCAGTATTAACACAAGGTCCATTAGTTAATGTGTATAATAATGTATTATTGCCAACTACACTAGATGATGGGGAAAAACTTCCTCCGGATGTAATAATAGCTCCTGGTGTAACGGCCGACCAAACACCTCCTGTTGGAGATACTGTCATTGTTTGAGCGGTATAATTATCACAATAAGGTCCTGCAGAAGTAATAGTTGGTTGCGCTAAAGAGTTTACCGTAACTACTAAGGTGCTTGATGAAGGACATAAAGAAGCTGTTGGCGTTGAATTGGTACTATAGGTTAAAGTATGAGTACCAGCGCCAGCTATAGAAGGATCAAATCCTGTTCCAGAAACTCCTGGTCCAGACCAAACACCCGTGCCTAACGTTGAGGTTGTTAACGCTGTTGCTAAATTAATCACTGGATTTGTATTACATAATGTACTTATAGAACCCGTAATGGTTGATGGCACATATTGCTCAACAGAAATAGTGGTAGTGTTAAACGCTGAGCAAGTAGAAGACCCAATAGAATAAGTATATGTATTACTTCCAACAATTGCTAAAGATGGTGTAAACACACCTGTTGGAGTAATGCCTGTTCCTGACCACGTACCACCAGTTGGAGTAACCGAAAGGGTTAAGGCCGAAGCGTTTGTACATAAAGGATTAACTGCTGTAATAGTTGGTTGCGCAACTGAGTTTAGTTGAACAGCTATTGTACCAGTAGCCGGGCATAAAGAAACAGTAGGAACTGAATTTGTACTATAGGTTAATGTATGAGTACCAATACCTGCCGTTGAAGGGTTAAAAGTTGTGCCAGTAACGCCATTTCCTGACCAAGTACCAACACCTAACGTAGAAGTAGTTACCGCTGTAGATAAGTTAACAGTTGAGCCTGGTAAACAAATTGGATTAATAGTTCCAGTAATTGTAGCTGGTACAAATTGTTCGATGGAAATAGTTGTAGTTGCTGTTTGCGAACAACCTGCACCTCCATATAAATACGTTACTGTATTTGTTCCAACAGTTGCTAAAGAAGGAGAAAAGACACCCACTGTAGATGTAGCTGGAGTTAAACTCCATGTTCCACCAGCAGGTGTTGCTGATAAAGAAATAGATGTTGCATTAGTACATAAAGCAGAAACAGGAGTAATTGATGGGACACCAACACTAGTAACAGTAATGGTTGACGACTGAGCTTGCATACAGTTAGTTTGCCCGATTGGATTTACTTGCACTGTATAAACAATACTTGCCGTTGGACTTGCAATCGTAGTAAATGTATTTGTAGGATTTAAACCAGTTGTTGGGGTCCAAGAATAAGTAAAAGCCGCAGGATTAGACCCACCACAGTTTCCAAATTTAATGTTTGGTCTGTATGTTGTGTTAGGTGTATACCCAGATGATGTTGCATTAGAACATGCGGGAGTAACATCACTATTAAACCATCTTACTGAGTTAAATGTTGTTGCTGTATAAGGTGATGAAGAATTATTTGTATAATTTGCCGTTAAATCACTACAAACATCTATTAAAATATTTGAAACACCATCCCATTCATACGCTACAGGGAAACTGTAAGTATTCCAACCAGCAGTAATGTTTATGCTAGGAGCAAAATATACTTGTGTTAATCCTGTTCCATCAAATGCTGTACCTACACCTAAATCATTAACGCTAGTACACTTCATTTTAATTGAAAAGTTAGGATATGTTGTTGTTCCTGCTATGGTTGTGATGTTCCAAGCAAGACTTGAAATTTTACCAGGTAAAATTCCTGCAGCCAATAATTCGGCTGCTGTATATAATATCTGATGCCTTGCATTTTTATACCAGTTACTATAAATAGCTGGGTAAGATGTGGTTGAATTAGCAGTAGTGCCATTTCCAATAGTAATTAAATTTGGCGAAGTACAACTTCCACTTGTTGATAATCCACAAGTTCCAGGGGTTGTATTGCCAAAGTTTACAGTTAAAGTTGTACTACCCGCGTTACAAATACTTGTGTTTTGTGGCGTGAGTGTATATGAATACACAAACGGACTTACAGTAAATGTTGTATTGTACAAACACTGTCCATCAAACACTGTAGCACTATATGTACCAATAGATAAACCTACAACACTATCCTTTATAGCATTTGTATTATTTAATACAGAGTTATAACCTCCAGGTCCTGTAACAGTATAACTGTATACTGGAGGAGCTCCTGTTTGTAAATTAATTACTGCGTAAGAGTTGTTATTCCCCGGACAAATACTTTTTATATTACTTGCATAAATATTTCCTCCTGGAGATTGAGTTAATGTGTATTTAATAGAATCTTTACAGCCACTGGCTGTGGTATATACTAAAAAATATTGGGCACCATTAACAGGAGAATTAATAGTTAATGATGAGCTTGTAGCCCCGGCAATTAATGCTAAAGGTGCAGCTGTGTACCATTTATAATTAGAGCCTCCTGAATTTGTAATCCATGCTACCGAACCACAATATGGAGCATTGAGTCCATAAAAGGCGGGCGCAGTAATACCAACAGCTACAGTTGTAGTAGCTAAACCGCATAAAACAGCACTCACGTTAACCGTATAAATTCCTGGCGCAAGGCCACTAACTGTTTGTGTACTACCTACGTTTGTTCCAATACTATTAAGCCATTGATATATATAACCGCCGCTACTACCGGTAGCGTTAACATAAGCCGTTCCGCTATTCCCATTAGGACAAGATGGTGTTGAGCCAACGCCTGTAATACTAACCGTAGATATGGCTACAGTTGTTTGAAATGAACTTGAACAACCGTTTGGTGCCGTTACATTACATGTAAAAACTTGGCCAGCTGATACAGGATTAATTGTAGCTGCTGTTGTAGCGCCTCCGTTTGCAACTGATATAGGGCCAGATGGCCCAATCCATTGATAAGTGTTGTACCCGCTAGGCGCAGTTAAAATTGCTTGACTTGATCCTGCGCAAAAACTGGCAACAGCTCCTCCTGGAGAACAAGCAGCATCTACATAAGCATAGCCCCAGTGACCGCCTTGCGAACAGCCGCCTACGTAAAACTCAACGTTTACAGAAGTAATTGCAGGATAGTTTGAAAAATCGAAAGCATATGAAGTCCATTTTCTGTACATAACTCCGCCCCATCCAATAACTGCATCTGTCCATGTAGGATCATATAAAGGAGATGTTGAATTAGTTAATGCTGCATTACAAGTTACTGTATATGTAGAGCATCCTGGCACTAAATTGCCATTTTGATCTGTTACCTTTACGGCAAAATAAGGTTGCTCATTAGCCATATGCCCACCATTATCCAACACTAAAGCATATGAAATACTGAAGTTTTTGTTATTAGGATTTAAAGACATATTATAAGTCAATTTACTTGCTCTATAGTTAGCGTTTGCTCCATTTAAACGAACAGACGCAGGGCCACCGTTAGGATTTACAACTGGAATTTCGGAAACTGTTTGTGTGCCAACTACTTTACAAGCAATAGAATCATAGCCAACACAGTTAGGGTATACACTATTAGTTGCTGGTGTAGTCATAATAGTGTGATAGTTTGTAGTATTTACCAAACTAACGTTATTTCCAGCGCCATTTAATATAGTGGCAGCTGTTTGAGCATAAGTAGGAAATTGTGCGCCTGCTGCTCCTGTTGCAACTGTTCCATAACTTCCTGTCCAATTAGCAAAGGTTCCTTGTTCAAAACCTGCATTTGGACAATAGATGTTTTGTGGAGAATTAGGATTTGATGGTTTTGCAAAAGGGTTACTTCCACTATTCCCATTTAAATAAATAGTTCCTGCATCATAAACTCCCAAGGTTTGAGAAGTTTCATGCTTGCCAGCATGCCCACCTTTATGAGATAGATAGTCGTTGTGTAAAAATCTCACATAACCCTCTATGTCAGATTTACTAATTCCCTTATCTTGAGCTTGTTGATATGCTTTCTTAATATCAAATCCATCTGCTAATTGGGCATATGAAAATTGCGCAAAAAATAGAGTTAAAAAAGCAAATAATGCTGGTTTTAAAAATAGTACTTGTTTCATGTTAACTAATTTATCCCGTAAAGCTACGGTAAAATCAGACGAAAAACGACACATTTACTCATCAAAACTGTACTTCTACGAAGTTTTTTGGCTAAATTCTTTAAGAAATGACTGGAGGGGGCATCATTTCATAACCACATGACTTGCAGGTTTTTAGTTCTTTTGAATTATAAAATTTCTCAAAAACACCTTGAAATTGTGTGGCAATGTCATTTAAAACAAACTTTTCTTCATATAATTTAGTGTTACATTTTTCACAAAACCACATTAATCCGTCCGTTTCTCCATCTCGTCGCCTTCTTTCCATCACTAATCCGATTGTGTTTTTAAATCGGATAGGATTATGTGGCACTTTTGGTGGTAATAAAAAAATATCCCCTTCTTTTATATCAACCTCAACCGCTTTACCATCTTCTTGAATAGTAACTTTGATATCGCCTTCTAATTGGTAAAAAAACTCTTCGCTTTCGTTATAATGATAATCTTTACGAGAATTTGGTCCGCCAACAACCATCACAATAAATTCAGCGTCTTTATAAACTACTTTATTGTTTACAGGTGGTTTTAATAAATGGCGATTTTCATCTATCCATTTTTTAAAATTAAAGGGGCGTGTAACTGACATGAACTACGTATTTAAATTATTAAATCTTCTAGACTACCGCTTCGACTCCGCTCAGCGTGGCAGCTCGAAGTGACACCAAACAATGAGTTATTAGTTGCCAGGGAAATTGGCTTTACGTTTTTCTAAAAACGCCGAAACTCCTTCTTTAAAATCACCACTTCCAAAACTTTTTCCAAACTCTTCAATCTCAACTTCGTAGCCATTTTGTTTATTATTATATCCTGCATTAATCACTTTAATAGCTGTTTTTACTGCTATTGGCGATTTAGTAATAATTTTAGAAGTAATCTCAAAACATTTGTTTAGTAGTTCTTCTTGTGTTGTAACATAATTTACTAAGCCCCATTTGTAAGCATCTTCCGCATTAATCATATCAGCAGTAACAATCATTTCAAACGCTTTCCCTTTTCCTACTAATTGCGCTAAACGTTGCGTGCCGCCATAGCCTGGTATTACGCCTAGGCTTACTTCTGGCAATCCCATTTTTGCGTTTGCACTTGCTACTCTGATGTGACAAGCCATCGCTAACTCTAAACCGCCACCTAAAGCAAAACCATTAACGGCAGCAATAACTGGTTTAGAATAATTTTCGATAAAATTAAATATTTTGAAATGCCCTATAGAGCTTAATTGTTTCCCTTCTTCAATGCTGTAGTTAGCGAACTCTGCAATATCAGCACCGGCAACAAAAGCTTTTTGTCCTGACCCTGTAATAATTAAAGCGCGAATGTTTTTATCGTTTTCTGCATCAACAAATGTTTCGTGCAGTTCTTCAATAGTTTGTTTGTTTAGCGCATTTAATTTGTCAGGTCGGTTAATCGTAATAATTAACACTTCGTTTTTTACTTCGGTTGTGATATTTTCTAAAGCCATTTCTAGAGTCATTTCTATATATTTTAGTAGTAACAAATATAATGTCATAAGTATTACACTCATAAAAAGTTATTAACCCAAATAGATTTAACATATTCTATTTTTTAGCTGAGAGTGATTTATGTTTTAAGTTGTTACCTTTGTTTTATGCTTATATACGCAATACCCGGATTAGGTACGACAGAAAAATTATATAAGAATATCAGCATTAAAGGTGTTGAAATCATTGTGTTAACTTGGCCTATTCCAGAAAAAAATGACACAATGCAATCTTATGCTAAAAAGTTTTTGCCTCAAATAGATACTAGCAACCCGTTTTGTTTAATGGGCGTTTCGTTTGGCGGCATGTTGTGCGCAGAACTATCAAACATCATATCTCCGCAAAAAATGTTTTTAGTGTCTACGGCTAAATATCGCAAAGAACTGCCTTGGTTTATTCGCTTATTTAAACATTTTCCTTTGCATAAAATCATTCCCGAAAAACAACATCGCAAAATGGCCTATGAAGCGCGTTGGTTTATTGGGTTTGGTAATGCTCTTATTCCTGAGTATTTAGGGATGATAAACAGTATGGATGGAGATTATTTTAAAAATGCTATTAATATTATTGTGAATTGGAACAGAAAAGATTTGCCAAAAAATTATATTCATATTCATGGTGATGCTGATAGATTATTATTATATAAAGGTGTAAAAGCAGATTACACTATTAAAGACGGCTCACACGCCATGGTTGTTTTTAGAACAGAAGAGATAAATAAAATTATTGAGAAGGAGATTGAATTAATGTAATTTTTCTCCCGCAGATCTCACAGATAATCGCGGATTTTTATCTGCGTCGATTAGCGAAATCTGCGGGACATTAATTTAACTATCTCATTGCAATAAACCAATTATTCAGCAAATTTTCACGATTATACTTCATAGGTTGTTTAGTTTCAAAATCTATCAATGAGGCATTTGCTTCCTGAAGAATTGCTTGTCCGGCTGCGGTGTCCCACTCCATGGTTGGTCCAAAACGAGGGTACTCATCGGCAACACCTTCGGCCACCCAACACATTTTAATACTACTTCCAGTGGTTACAATTTGCACTTCTTTGTGTTGGACTTTTAGTGCTTCAATATGTTCGTACGTTTCTGTGCTCATATGTGATCGACTCGCTACAACTACATAATTTTTGCGATTAGAAACAATCGGTAATTTTTTAGCCACATTTAATAACGTTTCGAGACTTACCTCTTTAATTGAATTAATCAATTCGATAAATTGAGTACTGTCTATTTTAAAAGAACCAATTCCTTTTGCTGCAAAATAAAGATCCTTAAATACTGGCGAATAAATAACTCCTAGTGTTGGGGCATTGTCTTCTACTAAAGCAATGTTAACAGTAAACTCGCCATTACGTTTTACAAATTCTTTAGTTCCATCTAATGGATCAACAATCCAAAGTTTTGACCAAGTGTTTCTTTTTTCGAAACTATCATGAACTCCTTCTTCGCTTAAAACTGGAATATTGAAATGTTTTAATTCTTTGATTATGATATCACTCGCTTTTTTATCTGCTAAAGTTAAAGGTGATTTATCATCTTTATATTCTACCTCAAATTTTGTATCATAAACTTCTAAAATTTCATTGCCCGCTAAAACCGCTGCTACAATAGTTTGTTGAAGTAATATATGATAGTTCATAATAGATTAACTCAATGCGTTATACACTAATAATGAAGAAAGATAAGCCAATCCTGTCATAAAAACTAATTGTATGGCCGGCCATTTCCAGTGCTTTGTTTCCCTATACGTTGTAGCCAAAGTACTCATACACTGCATGGCAAATACATAAAATATCATCAGCGACCAACACACTGCATTTGTATAAGCTGGTTGTTGTGTTTCAAAATTTTTCTCAGCCAACAATTTCTCTCTTAATGTTTCGGTGTTTTCAGAATCGCCACTACTATAAATAGTTGCCATAGTGCCAACAAACACTTCACGTGCTGCAAAAGATGTAATTAATGCGATACCTATTTTCCAATCAAATCCTAAAGGCTTTATCACTGGTTCCATTTTTTTTCCTAAAATTCCTGCGTAAGAGGCTTCAAGTTTTTGGGCGTTTAATTCTTGTTCTTGTATATTAGTTACCGCCGCAGTACTTTCCAGTTTTTCAAAAGCATTGCTCGGTGCATGACTTGTTAAAAACCATAATACAATTGATATTGCTAAAATAATTTTACCCGCATCGAACAAAAAAACTTTTACTTTACCAAATACTAACATGCCAACTGTTTGCCATTGTGGCTTTCGGTAAACCGGTAGCTCCATAATAAAATAACTTTTTTCGGTTGTTTTTAAAACATATTTCAAAATTAACGCGGCTACCAGTGCGGCACCAAAACCTAACAAATACATACCCATCAACACTAATCCTTGATAATTTAAAATGCCTACAGAACTTTTGCCCATAAACATCATGCTAATTAATAATGTATAAACAGGTAGGCGCGCTGAACAACTAATAAGTGGTGTTACTAAAATGGTGATAATTCTATCCTTCCAATTGGTAATGGTTCTTGTGCTCATAATAGACGGTACCGCACAAGCCACACTGCTAATCATTGGGATAACCGATTTTCCGTTTAATCCAAATTTTCTCATCACTTTATCTAAAATAAAACTAGCGCGAGCCATATAACCCGTGTCTTCTAAAATAGCAATGAAGAAAAACAATAATGCTATTTGTGGCACAAAAACTACAATGCCACTAATTCCTGCTAAAATTCCATTTACAAACAAATCGCTCAACTGGCCTTTAGGTAATGATGTAGCTGTTAGATTCATCAAATAAGCAAACCCTTCTTCTATCCAAGTCATTGGATATTCAGCTACATAAAAGATGAATTGAAAAATAACAAAAAGTATTAAAAAGAAAAAAGCAAAGCCAAATACTTTGTGAGTGAAAAAGCTATCTAACTTTTGTGTTATGTTTTTATTTAATTGCTCAGGTTGCTTAACGCACTTAGCAACAATATAATTTATTTTAGAGAAGCGGTGTAGATTGTCGTTCAACTCAAACTCCTTTACTAATTGATCTTTATTTGTAATGAGCGCTAATTCGATAAAATTTTGGTAAGAATCAATCGTAGGGAATAATTGTTTTTGTTTTTCGAAATCATAAAATACAGCATCAGAAGTTTTTGCTTTTGTAATAGCTTCCTTTAATTCATGAATCCCTTTCTTACTTCTTGAGTTAATAGGAATTACAGGGATATCCAATAGTTTTTCTAACTCTTCTTTATAAATAGTGAGGTTGTTTTTTATTGCCTCGTCAATCATATTTAATGCCAACACACATCGTTTTTTTAAATCAATAACTTGGGTTGCTAATAATAAATGACGTTTTAAATTAGAGGCGTCGGTTACAATAACCACTACATCTATGTTTTCTTGATGACTCAAAAGTGTTTCGCATGCCACTTGCTCATCTATTGATTTGGGGTATAAACTATAGGTGCCCGGTAAATCCGTTACCTTAAATGTTTGATGATTATAATTATAAGAACCAAAATGTTTATCTACGGTAACACCCGCGTAGTTTCCGGTTTTTTGATGCAAGCCTGTTAAAGAATTAAACAATGTTGATTTTCCACTATTAGGATTTCCTACAAGGGCAACAGACGTATGAGACAAATTAGATGACACAGGATTGAGTTGTGTTTTCGGAATTTAATTTTACAACAACTGTAGAGGCTTCTTGTTTTCTTAAGCTCAATAAATAGCCAGATACTTCAATGGCAATTGGATCACCAAATGGTGCAATATTAACTAACTTAATAATTTCGCCTGGCAAACAACCCATTTCAATTAATTTTAAAGACAGAGAATTATCTGTAAACGATTGAATAGTGGCTCTTTGGCCTATTTCTAAAGTATCAAGTGTTGGCATAAAGTAAGCAGATAAAAGTACATTTTTATATGCTTTTTCCTCATACCTTAAAAGTGGTAGGTTGTATTGGTTGAACGAAATTTGCTTCCAACACAAGTTTTGTATCTATATAACACCAAGTGCGTGTAAATAAATAATTGAGAATCCGCCAATAAAAAGCCCCAATAAAGTATTTGCTATTTTTAATTGTTTTATTTCCGCTAAATAATCTCCAATAAATATGCTTAATGGAATAATACACGGTAATAAAAGCATATCCGACACCTGTTCGAAGAATACCATTAATAAAGATAACAGGAGCATCCACAATAATACATATTTTGTTTTTTGGGTTTTTACTTTTCCGCCAAATCCTTTAGCAAAATAATTAAGTAATGCAAAAACAAAAGTTAAAATAGCCATTAAAATAAAAGCGAGGTAATATTCTGAAATAATTACTTTTTGTAAGCTCGATGTGGCCTCTCTAATCATACCAAACACCTCAAAGGCATTATTGGTAGTTAAATAGCAAATACTCACATACACATACAAAGGTGTTATTAAGCCAATTAACATAATGATCCATTCCCGCCAGTTAAAAGGACGAAGAATGATTAAGGCTATAAACATTAACGGAAACACAACAATATAATGGATACAAAAAAAGGAGGCTAAGCCCATAAAAATCCCTGATTTAAATACTTCCATCAAGGCATAGTCTCTTCGATAACTATTAATTAAAAAATATAACGCTGGTAAAATAAATAAATTAGCTACCAAAATAGGCTCCACGATACTTCTGGTAGTAGCCGAAAAAGCAAACAACATGTAAAAAAATGCTGGTAAATAGTTTGTTTTAGATGTGATTTCCTGTTCAACTACCAAAAAATTAACAAAAAACGCTCCTAATAGAATAACGAGCAATGTAATGATTTGGTTCACATAAAACGAAAGTCCTAATCCAAAAAAGAAGGAATACAAAATATGTTCCTTATAATTTATCTGTTCGGCACTAATGTTTATAAAGCTGAAAGTAAAGCCCCATGAGCCAATACAAAGCAACAGGAGCATAATGATAGATAACTGAATATTGCTTTTTAAAGGTCCAACAATCATTTTTTGTAGAAAATCGTTTTTTTTAAGAAAAAATTCTATTTTTGTGCTGTAAACTTACTAAAATTAGATTAATATGGCTTCTTTAATGATTACTTTAATGGTTACAATGACAGATGTTTTTTATGCTATTGGCGATTTTTCTTATATGATATTTCGCGGAATGAAATCTTTGGGTCATTTACCGAACTTGATTTTATGGTCAATTATTGCGTTTTTGTTAGTTTACCAAGTGCGCCAAATGATGAAACAAAACAAAGAAGCCGATAAAAATGGCACTTTGAGATAAAATATACTTTACTTATTTACTAAAACCCTGGTTTCTCAATCAGGGTTTTTTTATTATATTTACTATAATGAATAGGCTTTGGTTTATAGTTATTCTTTTTTTATTTAGTCTTTGTGGTTTTTCGCAAAGAGTAAAAACACCTTCTGTTCATACACAATCATATGTTCGGTTTACAGAAAACAAAAACCAGTGGAACAGCACTATTAGTCACAAAGCTCAATTAGATGGCGGCGCTTTATTTATTGAAAAAACCGGAACTTTAACCTATCACTTGTATGATAAAGACAACTATAGAGCGAGGCATTTAGGCAAAACCCTTTCTCCTACCCTAAAACTTCATGCTTATGCTATTAATTTTATTGGCTCAAATACCAAGCCTACCATTTCATCTGCTGATGCTGCCGAAGATTATGCTAATTTTTTTCTAGGAAAAGCTTCGGCCAAATGGTCGGCAAATGTGCGTCATTACAAAACGATATCAGTGGTTGGTTTATATAATAATATTGATGCTGTTTATTCAGGAGGAAGTCAATCTATTAAATATAATTTTATTGTAAAACCAAATGGGGATCCAAATGATATAAAAATTCATTATTCAGGTATCAGTAATATAAAACTTGTAAAAAACGAATTACACATCAGTACGTCTGTTAGCGAATCGATTGAGCAAAAACCATTTGTGTTTCAAATCATTGACGGAGATACCGTAGAAATTCCAAGTAAATTTGTTTTACATAAGGATGTGGTGTCTTTTAAATTATTAAAAGACTATGATCACACAAAAGAATTAATTATTGACCCCTTGTTGGTATTTGCTGCCCAGAGTGGTTCAACCGCAGATAATTTTGGAATGACGGCTACTTATGATACTTATGGAAATTTATATACAGGTGGAACAACTTTTGATGTTGGATACCCTACAACCTTTGGCGCTTATGATGTTTCTTATAACGGCAATGCCATTGATGGCTTTACGGATGTTGTGATTACCAAGTATGACTCTTCTGGAACTTTTTTAAGATACTCCACTTATTTAGGCGGAGCAACCTCCAGCGAAATTGTTACAAGTTTAGTGGTTGATACAACCGATAATCTTTGTTTGTATGGAGCAACAGGATCTACTGATTTTCCGATCATCTCTGGTTGTTTTGATAGCACATTTAATGGCGGAACATTTTTAAATTACCCTCAAAACGGAACCTTGTTTGCTGGTGGTACCGATATTTATGTGGCAAAATTTAATTCGCTTGGCACTTCCTTAATGGCCTCAACCTATCTTGGTGGCTCTGAAAACGATGGCGTAAATAATAATATTAATACATCACTTTACGACTCTTTAATGTTTAATTATGGAGATCAATTTAGGGGCGAAATTCAAGTAGATCGCAATAATGAAATATACATTGTTAGTTCTACAAAATCATCTGATTTTCCAATGGTCAACTCTATTGACAATTTGCTAAATGGTAAACAGGATGCTGTATTAATTAAACTAAATACAAACTTAACATCCATAGTTTATAGCACATATATTGGTGGTGATAATAAAGATTGTGGAAACGCTTTAACTGTTGATGATTCGTTAAACGTATATATAACAGGGGGAACTTGCAGCAATAATTTTTATACAACGGCTGGCAGTTATAAACCTGTATATAATGGCGGGAAAACAGATGGATACATATGTAAAATAAAATACGATGGTTCCACCATATTAAGTTCCACATTTATTGGTACAACTAGTTATGACCAAAGTTATTTTATACAATTAGATAATAATGAAGATGTGTTTATTTTTGGGCAAACACAAGGCTTGATGCCTGTAACGGCAGGTGTATATTCAAAAGTAAATAGCCGACAATTTATTCAAAAACTTGATAACCAATTAACCACACTATTAGCCTCCACGATTATTGGTAATAGTAACGGACAAATAAACATTTCTCCTTCAGCATTTAGTGTTGACTGTACAGGAAACATTTATTTATCTGGGTGGGGTGGAAATATTTTATCTGGTAGCAGTGGTGTTTTTAATATGCCCATTACTTCAAATGCTATACAAAGTACAACAGATGGGCATAATTTTTACGTTATGGTATTAGGTCCTAATATGAGTAGTTTACTTTTTGGTAGTTATTTTGGAGGGACTCAAAGTTGGGAGCATGTAGATGGCGGAACAAGTCGTTTTGATAAAAAAGGAATTATTTATCAATCTGTTTGCGCCGGCTGTCAAAACAATGATGATTTTCCTGTTTCACCTGGTGCCTGGCCTACTGCTTTGTACGGTTCAAACACAAACCAATCTTCTAATTGTAACAACGGCGTATTTAAAATTGACTTTGAGTTAAATTCTGCCACAGCAAGTATTGCTACTAATACCATTTCGGGCTGTGTACCGTTAACTGTTAATTTTAATAATAATAGCACGCCTGGACATGAGTATTTATGGGACTTTGGCGCTAATGATACAACATCCATTATTTTTAACCCTATAAAAACATATACTGTAGCGGGAACTTATACAGTAAATTTATATGTCAAAACATCTATCTGTAGTAATGTGTATGATACAGCAAATGTTACCATTACGGTTTACCCAAGTCCTACTGCTGCTTTCACTAGCACGTCCTCTCCATGTTCAAACACAATTTCAACCACCAACACTAGTTCTGGCTCTTTTGGTTCTAATCCTTACGTTTGGGATTGGGGCGACACCAGTCCAACCACTACGTTAACATCTCCCTCACATACTTACTCTGCTAATGGTACATATACCGTTTCATTAACAGTTACTTCTTCTCAAGGCTGCATCAATAAAATAATAGATAGTGTTTCTGTTTTTAATTTTACAACCACCATCACCTCAACTACTCTTTGTAGTGGAGAAGCCAACAACCTTTTTACTCAGGGAGGAACCAGTTATACCTGGCAACCTTCAGCAACTGTAAGTAATAGTTTAATTTCAAATCCCATCGTTAATCCTACCATTACAACTATTTACACCGTACAAATAGATAATAACTCGCAAGGGTATTTGTGCTCAAAAACATTAACCACACAGGTTATAGTTAGCCCCAAGCCCATTAGTAACTTTACTTTTACCGTAGATTCTTGTTCAAGTAATATTAATTTTATAAATCAAACAACACCGAGTTCTGCAACCTCAAACTGGACATACTCTAATACGGTATCGTCTTATCCCTTTTCAACGAATCAAAACCCATCTTATTTATTTGATGCGGCAGGAAGCTATAGCATTCAACTAATTTCTGTAACACCTTTTGGATGTGCGGACACTGTTATAAAATCTATAATTATTCCGGTTAGTACAGTGACAATTGTTCCCCCACAAATCAAATGTTATAGCGAAACTGCTTATTTGTATGCTTATGGTGGTAATGCATATAGCTGGCAACCTACAACTGGGCTTTCAAACCCAACTATAAATTTTCCAGCATGCACAACAACTGCAAATACAATTTATACGGTAACCATTACACAAAATAGTATATATGGAAATGTCTGTGTAAAAACATTGACTACTTCAATAACCGTCTCCCCTAAAATTACCGCTGCATTTAATTACACGATTGATCCTTGTGGCAACAATGTTCAGTTTGCGGATTCCTCTTATATAAATCCTACTAGCTGGTATTGGAGCTTTAATGATGGTGGTAACAGTGTTCAACAAAACACTTCACATTTCTATAATTCTCCTGGTATTTATACCGTTTCACTTATTGCAAGTAATGCTAATGGCTGCAAAGACACTAGTAAGCAAGTGGTAAATTTAAATGGTTTTGTGTTAACCGTAAACCCTACTGTTTTTCTGTGCGACCAAGATACCGTTCAATTAAATGCTTCGGGCGGTAATTATTATTTATGGCAACCCGCACAATATTTGTCAAATCCAAACATATCAAACCCACTAGCCTTTCCTCTAGTTTCAACAGACTATACGGTTACAATCGGAAACATAATAGGTGCCGATACTTGTAAAAGTAATTTAATAACAACGGTTAACGTATTGCCTTTTTCATATAATACCAATTCTATTACTGTTACATCAACAACCATTTCATTAGGAGAGTCTGTAACTGTAACGCTAAATGGCTTTACTTATACTGGCACATTAACGGTTGTTCCAAATACAAACGTTACAACAACCAACTCCATCGTTACTATTACTCCAACAAAAACTGGCGAATACACAGTTTATTTTACAGATCAAAACGGCTGTAGACATTCTTTAAAAACAATTTATGTTATAGTGCAAACTAATGTTTGTGATGAAGGCGTAGTGTATTTACCAACTGGGTTTACCCCTAACAATGATGGCGCCAACGACATATTATACATTAGAAGTAATTTTATAACAGAGGTGTATTTAACCATTTACGATAGATGGGGAGAAAAGTTATTTGAAACCAATGACATTAAAAAAGGCTGGGACGGAATATTTAAAGGGAAGTTATTAGACCAAGGTGTTTATGGTTATTATATGACGTTTAAATGCAATAATGGCGAAGAGTCATTTAAAAAAGGTAATATCACATTGATGAGATAAATGGTATTTAGAAAACTACATAGCTCTATTTTAAAACGAATTGTTTACTCATTCGTAATTCTGCATTCTACATTCGTAATTAGCCAAGATATTCATTTTTCAAATTGGCAAATGTCTCCTATTAATTTAAATCCTGCTAATGCAGGTATGTTTGAAGGAGATGGCCGATTAATTTTTAATTATAGAAATCAATGGAAAAGTGTGCCTGTGCCATATAACACATTTAGTTTTGGTGCAGACATGAATTTGAATAAATCATTAATAAAAGGAACAAAAGAAGCAATGGGTTTTATTTTTAATACGGATGTTTCTGGTGATGGAAGTTATACAATCACCGATATTAAAACTCCTATCAATCATAAATTTTCATTTAAAAAAGATACCAACTTAACGGTTGCTCTTGGTTTATTAGCTGGCATTACAAACCTCAACATAACCGCGTCTCGCTTATCTTACGACAAGCAGTGGGATGGAGATGCGTATAATCAAGGCTTATCTAATGGAGAAAGTTTTTCTAAACAAAATAAATTGTTTGCAGATGTTTCTTTGGGAACCGTTATTCAAAAAAAATTCAATCAAAAAATAAAAGCCACTGTTGGTTATGCGGCCAGTCATTTAAATAGGCCAAATATTTCTTTTAATAATACGCCTGGTGCTATTTTAAGAATAAAACATACTGAATCTTTGCAATTAAAATATAGCTTTAATCAAGTGTCTGCATTAATGTTTGAATATTATGGAAATCAACAACAAAAATTTAGAGAAAATTTAGTAGGCTTATCCTACTACCATACTATTGATCCAAAAACAAATACCGTGTTTAATGTTGGAATCTTAACTCGAATAAAAGATGCCTTTATTACAACCGTGGGATTAGAACATAATAATATGCGCCTACAGGTTTCTTACGATTATAATTATTCTCAGTTTAAACGTGCCACTAATGGCCGAGGTGGGTTTGAGCTTTCCTTTATTTATATTTGGGCAACTAAAAAAGTATTTGTTCCTAAAACACGAGTTTGTCCAATTTACATGTAATGAGTTATAGATTTTTTAATCCACATTTTTTTGTTTAGTTTAGTATCTCTTAAATTATTTAAGAATAATGCATAAACCTATACTAAAGTTTTTATTTTGCTTAATTGCCTTACTTTGTTTTTCAAAAGTAAAGGCAACGCATATTGTTGGAGGCGAATTAAATTACAAGTATTTAGGCGGCAATAATTATGAGATACGTTTAACTATATACCGAGATGCCTGTGTGGGACTAGTTGGCTTCGATGATCCGGGATCTCTGGGAGTGTTTAATTCTTCTGACATTTTAGTGTTTCAGCAATTCATTACGCCCAGAGATAGTGGCAACGTGCCTCCTTATTTATATGACCCATGTACAGATGTTCCAACGTTTTTTTGTTATAAATACTGCCATTACATAGATACCATAAATCTGCCACCTCTTGCAGGGGGTTACCAATTAGTATATCAACGTTGTTGTCGAAACCAAAATATAATCAACTTAATCAATCCTCAAGCAGTGGGGGCTACTTATACTGCATTTATACCTGGTCCTGAAATTACGACAATTAATAGTAACCCAGTTTTTAAGAATATTGTCCCGCCTTTTGTTTGTGCCGACAAACCTTTTATTTTTGACAATTCTGCTGTTGATATTGACGGCGATTCACTAGTTTATGAATTGTTTACCCCTTTTGATGGGGCCTCTCAAAGTGTACCTATGCCTCAGCCTCCAAATAATCCCCCTTATCCTCTTGTTCCATGGCAATCTCCATACAATACATTAAATATGTTGGGGGGAATTGCAATGGTTGTTAATTCATCTACTGGGCTAGTAACCGCAACTCCAAATTTACAGGGGTATTTTGTGGTTGGATTAAAAGTAAAGGAATATCGTAACGGTATTTTTTTAAGTGAGACGCGAAGAGATTATCAAATCATAGTAAAGCCTTGTCCGCAAGCCGTAGTGGCTGCTGCGCAAGCGCCACAAGCTATTTGTGGCACTACAACTGCCACTTTTCAAAATAATAGTACTGGTAGTTCTGGGCTTGCCTTTAATTGGTATTTTGGTGATTCAACTACCGCCGCCGACACATCTCATGTAACAACTCCAAGTTACTCCTATCCAGGTACAGGAAGTTATTCTGTAACATTAGTCGCCTACGTAAATAATAAACCTTTATGTAATGATACGGTAACAACAGTCGTTTCAATTAGTAATGCGTTTAACGCTGCATTTACATTTACACCAGTTGCTTGCTCAAATAATTTAGTAAATTTTGAAGGCACGGTTCAAAATCCTCCCGGTACTACTCCTGAGTGGATGTGGGATTTTGGCGACGGTGTAAATAGTACGTCAAGCAACCCAAGCCATAACTACACTGCGGGTGGAAGTTATCAAGTAACCTTAATTGCACAAATCCCTAACTCTATTAATTGTATTGACACCTTATCCGCACAAACTATTGATGTCATTACTAATCCCGAATTATATATTCCTAATACATTTACCCCTAACGGCGATGGGCATAATGATGTATTTAAAGTTCGCGGACCTTACTTTGCAATATATTACTTCGCAGTATATAATCGTTGGGGCGAATTAATGTACGAAACAACTGACCCATCGCAAGGCTGGGATGGCAACTACAAAGGCCGGCCATCAGACCCGGGAGTATTTGGATATTATGTAAAAGCTAAGTGTAGCGAAACTGCTGAAGAGATTTTCAAAAAAGGAAATGTTACTTTAATAAGATAGAAACAAATGAGAATTACTAAAACATATTTTTCATTTCAGGCTTTACCGCTTTCTGCCTTCTTAATTCTAATTTCTAAATTCTTACTTTCTCAAGACGTTCACTTTTCTCAATATAACGGTTCGGTACTTAACCTAAACCCTGCCTTTACTGGTTTTTTTGATGGTGATTATAGATTGAATGGTATTTATAGAAGTCAATGGAGCAGCGTACCAGTTCCATACAAATCATTTTCACTTGCTGGCGATACGCGTTTTAAAACCAAAAAAATGAAAAGCGATTGCTTTGGTGTAGGAATCATGTTTAATAATGATAAATCAGGAGACACTTACTACGGAACCAATCAGTTGTATTTGTCTGGTTCGTATATGCTCAAATTAAATAAAGATTCAACTTTACTTTGGACCACAGGAATTATGGCCGGTATTTCAAATGTTGGTTTTAATTATAGTCGCATGACTTTCGATGATCAATATCAAAACAGCGGCTATAGTTCATCAAACAGTACTGGGGAAAATTTTTCAAAAAACGCAACTACCTTTGGAGATTTTAATTTTGGAACAGCTGTGCAATATGCTATCAAGCAACGAGCGTTTTTGCAATATGGTATTTCTTATCATCATTTCACTAATCCAAAACTAACCTTTCAAAATAATACGATTATACGAATTGACCCTAAATTAAATAACTACTTATGCTTTGCTTATCCTATTGGTGTTAAAACAGATATTGTTGCAGAAGTTTTATATTCTCATCAAGGAAAATATAACGAGGTAGTACCTGGTGCTATGGTAAAATTTTTGTTAGACGAAAAAACACGACAAGCTGTTTCTGTTGGTTTATATTACAGAGCTAAAGACGCTGTAATTGCGCGATTAGGATATCAAGTAAAAACATTAACCGCCGGTGTAAGTTATGATGTAAACACCAGTAAGTTTGTTGCGGCTACAAATCGTAGAGGGGGCTTTGAAATCTATATGACTTACATTTTCAAAAAGATTATTCCTTTTGCTCCTAAAACCAGGGTATGCCCTATTTATATGTAATATGACATTATTTAAAAAACATCTTTTATTACTTTTTTCTTGCCTCTTTATAGGGTCAGGATTATTTTCTCAAAGCATTAAAACATTTTTAAAACAAGGTTCTGAAGCTATGTCGAAAAAAGATTATTCTTCGGCAGCACAAATTTATAACCAAATTATTTTAATTGATTCTTCTAAAATAGAATATCAATTATTATTTGCAGATGCCTCTCGCTTAAATTATGATGGCGACGTAGCTTTGCATTGGTATCAAAAAATATTTAAAAAAGATAATGGCAAAACCTACAAAGAAGTTCCGTTTTATATTGCTATGCATTTAAAAACAAACGGTAAATATAAAGATGCTAAAAAGTATTTTGATAAGTATTATAAAAAACAACGCAATAGTAAGGATAAAGAAAAAGCGCGGTTAGCCGCAAAAGCTAAGCAAGAATTTGATGCTTGTGATATTGCTCAAGTTTTAGTTAAAAACCCAGTTGATGTAAAAGTGATTCATTTAGATAGTGCTGTGAATAGTCGCGTGAGTGAATATGCGCCGTTTGAATACGACAGCTTGTTATATTTTTCATCATTAAGAGATAAATCAAAACAAGACGCTGCCGGAGTTGGTTTTAATAAATTATACACGGCACATAAATCTGCCGTTAAGCCCAATAAATTTTTAAAAGCAAAAGAGTTGGATTCGTTATTTAATAAAAGTAATATACATAATGCCAACACTAGTTTTAATGCCGATTTCACAAAAGTTTTTGTATCGCGCTGTGGCGCTATAAATGCTACACAGTACCGTTGCGAAATTTATGTGTCTGATTTTAAAGACGGGCATTGGACCGAATTACAAAAACTACCATCACCAATTAATGTGGGGGGCAGCAATACAACTCAGCCTTGTTTAAGTGAAATAAACGACAAACCTGTTTTATTTTTCTCAAGCGATAGAGGAGCGGGCGAAGGCGCCATGGATATTTGGTATGCATTTATGAATGCTGATGGAACTTTTGAAACGCCCATCAATGCAGGTAAAAAAATCAACACCATCGAAGATGATATTACGCCTTGGTTCGTTAAAGAAAATAAAACATTGTACTTCAGTAGTACTTGGCACAAAGGTTTAGGCAACTTTGATATTTTTACTTCTGAGTTTAAAGACAATGATTTTACCGACGCGCAAAACATTGGCTACCCAATCAACAGTAGTTATAATGATATTTACTATAGCATCAATTCAAAAAAAGATAGAGCTTATATTTCTTCCAATCGTTTAGGATCATATTTTGAAGATAAACCAAATTGCTGTAATGATATTTATAGTTTTCCTATTACGCCACTAACAGAGCCGCCAAAACCAATTGATACAACTGCTTTATTAATTAATCAAATGAAAGTATTAGTTCCCTTAACGTTATACTTTCATAACGATGAGCCAGAGCCTAAAACAAAAGTGATTGTCACAAAAAAGAATTATAAAAAAACGTACGATGATTATACAATTCTTAAATCAAAATACTTTGCAGAATATGCTAAAGGTTTAGATGGTGAACCAAAGGAATTGGCAATCAATAGAATTGAAAACTTTTTTGAAGATAGTGTAGATGCGGGTATGCAGGATTTAGATAAGTTTGCATTACTACTTGATCAGGTTTTATTACGTGGCGAAAAAGTGAAAATTACCATGAAAGGCTACTGTAGCCCTTTGGCCAGTACTGATTATAACGTTAATTTAGCAAAACGTCGCATTAGCAGTTTACGCAACTACTTTATGGAATATGGTGGTGGTAAATTTGTTAAATACGTTGATAATACAGTTGAAACTGAAGGCCGAATTGAGTTTTTTAACGAAGATATTGGCGAATTGCCAGTAAGTACTGTAAGCGACGATGTAAAAGACGTGCGAAACTCTGTTTATAGTCCATTTGCAGCTAGCGAGCGTAAAATCCAAATTATTGCTATTAGCTACCTAAAATAACAATTAAACCATAAAAGCAAATAATAGGGCTCAGGTTTTAATTTTCCACAATTTAAGGTGCATAGAAAGAAACAAAGATTTTTATACCTTTGCTTTTGTGCCCTTTTATGACTTATATGGTTCAAATAACTAAGCATAAAACCTACCACTTATTGGCCAAAACTTACCACTTACAAAATTGACCTCTTTTTTTGATTAGAAAAGGTAATATTTGCAGAATAATAGCGTAATTCAACAAAAGAAAACGTTTTGAACATTAACAAAAAGATAGCATTCAAATATTGCTATTTAAAAACCTTTTTATTATGTTTGGCGTCATTCTAAAAACTAGAAACTAACTAAAAAACAACAATTATGAGTAACAAAAAAACATCAGGCGGTTTTCCATTAATCGTTTCAGCAATTGCTATCGTTATCTGTTTAGTAATCGGTATCGTAGTTTATAAATTTGTATTAGGTGATGCAGGTAACTTCGATGCAGAAGGTCCAGAAAAAGGTCATCCTCAAAATTTCTTTGGTATTATGTACAAGGGTGGATTTATCGTACCTATTTTATTAGGAACTTTATTTACTGTATTATGCTTTTTCTTTGAGCGATTCATTACTATTCAAAAAGCAAATGGTGCTGGTAATACAGATAAATTTGTTGCAAAAATAAAAGAATTAATTGCTGCTAAAGATTTAGATGCTGCTATCGCTGCTTGCGATAAACAAAAAGGTTCATTAGGAAACGTTGTTCGCGAAGGATTAGTAAAATACCAATTCGTACAAAACGATAATACAATGGATAAAGAATCTAAAGTTGCTGCAATCTCTAAAGCATTAGAAGAAGCTACAGCATTAGAATTACCAATGTTATCTAAAAATTTAAGTGTTATTTCTACATGTGCTTCTATTGGTACATTAGTTGGTTTGATCGGAACGGTTGTAGGTATGATTCGTGCCTTCGGTGCATTAGCTGCAGCTGGTACTCCTGACACAGCGGCTTTAGCAACAGGTATTTCTGAGGCCTTAGTAAATACATTAGTAGGTATCTTATCGTCTGCATTAGCAATTATGGCTTACAGTTTCTTCTCAACAAGAGTAGATAACATTACTTTTGCAATGGATGAAGCTGGGTTCTCAATTATTCAAGAGTTCCAATCTTCAGGAAAATAATTTAATCCCGATAACTATCGGGACCGTTGTGGAATTATTACACAAATTGTATCTATTAATTAGTAATTAAAAAACAATACATGGGAAAGATAAAATCAGCAAAACACCCACCGTCCATCGATATGACTCCGATGGTGGATTTAGCCTTCCTTTTGGTTACGTTCTTTATGCTTACCGCATCCTTTCGTATGGCTGAGCCAGTGATTGTTGACCCTCCTTCTTCTCAATCTGAGAAAACATTACCTGAAAATACTGTATTAGTTACTGTAGATAACATCGGTCGTGCTTTTTTCGGAGTAGGAAATGGTGAGGCAAGAGCAAACACCTTAGCTAAAATGAGTGAAAAATATAATGTTAAGTTTAATGCTGATCAAGCTAAAAAATTTGGTGGTTTATCAAGTTTTGGCGTTGAGATTAAAGACTTGCCAAGATACCTAGACGCTACAGAAGCAGAAAGATTAAGATTCCAACCACAAAAAGGGGTTCCTTTAGATTCAATGAATAATCAGTTAAGAGACTGGATTCAAATTTCAGCAACTGAATTGAATATTATTTATATGAGAAATAAGGAAAAGGCAGATGGTACTGGACAAGAATTTAAAGGCGAAAAGCCTCGTTATGCTATTAAAGCAGATGCGAAAGCAAAATACATTTATGTAAAAGATGTATTTAAAACCTTTACAGATATGAAAATTTACACGTTCAATTTGATTACATCAATGGAAGGTGGGGCATCTGTTCCGGCAGCTCCGGCAGCAGCAGCTCACTAATAAGTATTAACTAAATAAAACAAATTTAACATGGCAGAAATAGCAGATAGTGGCGGCGGGCATGGTAAAGGCGGTAAGAAACGCGCCAAGAAACAGAGTACCCGCGTGGACATGACTCCAATGGTAGATTTAGCGTTCTTGTTATTAACGTTTTTCGTTTTAACATCAACCTTTAGTAAACCAAAAAGTATGGAGTTAAGTTTACCAGCTGAACCACCTCCAGGTCCTCAGCCAGAATTAAAAAATGGTGTGACGTTTTTATTAACCAAAGACGATAAAATTTTTTATTATGCTGGAGAGTTCTACGGAGTAGGAAATGAAAAAGGAAAACCGGTAACCGAGTTGAAAGAAACTAATTTTAGCTCTGAAGGTTTGCATAAGTTATTGATGGAGCAAAACAAGTGGGCTAATGATGAAATTGAAAAATTAAGAGTCCAAAATAAGGCTAAAACAATGGCAGATACAACATTTGCTCGTTTAGCTGTTGAAGCAACTGCAAACACTAAAGCTATTACGGCCTTAATTAAAACAGACGATCAAGCAACTTATAAAAACGCGATTGATATGTTGGATGAATTAAAAATCTGTAATGTGGGTAAGCGTGTGTTGGGTGTTGAAATGTCAGCGCCCGAATATCAATTATTACAAGAAAAAATTAAATAATCATGACAGCAAATTGGAATAATGTAGTTGACGACTCCAGAAACGATATTGTTTTTGAAGGACGTAACCAGGAATACGGTGCTTATGAATTACGTCGTAAGTATAATTGGACTGTTACTTTAATATTAGCTTGCATGGTTGGCACAGTTGTGTTAGGTATGGGAATAAAACTAGTATTAGGAATGAAAAGCGATGACATGGATAAAGAAACAGTGTTGGATATGACCACTATTGACTTAACTCCTCCGCCAGCCGATAAAAATGAACCACCACCACCACCACCACCACCACCGCCACCAGTATTGGAAACAGTAAAGTTCGTTCCCCCAGTAATTAAGGATGATGCGGTAGAAACTGATCCACCACCGCCACAAGAGAAATTAGTAGAAACTAATGTTAGTACAGTTACTCAAGAAGGTGATGGAGATGCCGTAGTTGTTCCAACAGAAGGAAATGGTAATGGTGTGGTTGAAGAAAAAGCACCAGAAATTTTTACTGTTGTTGAAGAGATGCCAGAATTTCCAGGTGGAGCTATGGAGATGATGAAGTACATTCAAAAAAACATTCAATACCCTCAAATGGCTAAAGAAGCTGGTTTAAGCGGTAAATGTTTTTTGAAGTTTGTTGTTAATGGAAGCGGGAACATTACAGATGTTACTGTATTAAAAGGCGTGCCAGGATGTGGAGAATGCGACAGAGAAGCAATTCGTGTTGTAAAGTCAATGCCAAATTGGAAAGCTGGAAAACAAAATGGTAGAGCGGTATCTGTATTCTTTAACTTACCAATCAATTTCCAATTAAAATAAAATAATACACAATATAAAAATCCCCTCTTCCAAAAGGCTGAGGGGATTTTTTTTAGAAATCACCCTGTCCGCCAGCTGGCGGACCAGGGTCTCATGAGATACCGAAACAAGTTCGGCATGACGTTGAACAAAATATTAAACCCAATACAACATGAAAAAATCTCCAACCGAAATGATGAACCTCGTATTTAGTGGCATGATGGTTTTACTAACCTTTACAGGCGCTATTGTATTTTTCTTTACAGACTTATTAAGCGATAAAGCTTTTGGAACAAAACGTATTGTATTAGGCGTTGTGTTTTTAGCTTATGCAATTTATCGTTCTTATAGAATGTATAATGCGTATAATTCTTCTAAAAATTAGTCTTTAGAAAATATGTTTTGTATTCTACTACGATCGATTGACAATTAAAAAGCTCTACATAAATGCAGAGCTTTTTAAAATTATTTCTTTTTAGTTTTGGGCGCCTTTCATTTGCCTTGTGGGCTTTTAAAGAAATCAATTTGTTTTTTATTATTAGGATCTAACTCTTTTACAATCGTAAAGTATTCTTTTGCTTTAGTGTTATCCTTCATAACTAAATAATGATATCCTAAATACTCGCAAGCTTCAATCACATTTAATTTAACGCCTACTCTTTCTTCTGGTTTAACCAACGTTAAGGCCTTTTCGTAATGAGGCTTAGCCAACCATTTTTCGTTTTTTAAATCTTGTTGTACGTTTGCTTTTCCTCTCCAAAAATAACCTGTTGCAAAAGTTGGAATGGCCTGAGTTAATTTAGAAAAAGCTGAATCGGATTTTATAAAGTCTTTTGGCCCAAAGTAATATGCGCGACCTAGCTCAAAATAATCTTGACCAGATAAATTTTTAGGATCGTTACCTGCTTTTTTTAAATAAGCATCAATAGCTTTGTCGTATTTTTTTGCTTTCATCCAAGTGCTGGCTATTGATCCAATAATCTCTCCTTCTAATTTTGGATCTAACACAATTGCTTTTTCCATTTCGGCAATACCTAAACTATCTTGACCTAATTTAGATAACAAGACTCCTTTGTATTTATAATCCGTACCAACATATTTAAAATTAGGGACCTTAGAAGATTTATCAAAAAATTTAGAGATAGCATTTAATCCTTTTCTGTATGCCGCTGTATCTGTTTTGTT
>JBKJPW010000125.1:0-10086 GCA_046594225.1 Bacteroidia bacterium | reverse complement strand
CCAAGAATAAGAAGAGATATTATCTGGTAAGGCTACGTTTGAACTATTATTTAATATTACGTTGGCATTCATACAAGCATTTACTGGTGTAAAAGTAGCTGTTGGTATAACGTTTACAGTTACTGTTTTGGTAATATTATCTACACAGCCATTGGTTGTTGTGGCGGTTAATACAACAGCGTATGTATACGTTGTTGTGGATGTATAGGTATAGCTTGGGTCTTGTAAATTATTAATGGCTGATCCGTCTCCAAAATTCCATCCCCATGTTGGTAGTCCGCCTACATTAGCATTGGTTGTTGTATTCGTAGTATTACTAAAGGTACTGAGTGTTCCTAAACAAACTGTATTGGCTACAAAGTTAGGAATAGCGTGCCCCCAAACGTTTAATGGCAAGGCTATCGTATCTTTACAGCCATAATTATTGGTTACTATTAAGTTAGTGGTATAGCTTCCTGATGTTGCAAATAGATTGCTTGGGTTATTGGTGGCATTGTCTACTGATCCATTGCTCGTAAAATCCCAGGCCCAATTTGTAATTGATCCTGTTGGTGTGGATAAATCTGTATAGGCGGTTGCTGTTCCCTGACATACCGAAGTTGTACTAAAGTTTGCCACGGGTTGTGCGTAAACTTCAACTGTTTGGGTAATAGTAGCCGTACAACTATTATTACTGGTTAAGTTTAAGGTAATATTTTTTATGCCGGCTGTTGTATATACTAATGGTGTAACGTTAGAGGATGAGCCTGTTGCTGGCGATGCCCCTACTCCAAAGTTCCATGCATAACTTGCAATGTTATCTGGTGCCGCTATACTCGATGTATTATTTAATAACACATTTGTATTTAAACAGGCATTTTGTGGTGTAAAAGTAGCCGTTGGTAAAGGGTTTACCTTAACCTGAATCGTTGTGCTATCCCTACAACCATTATTGGTCGTAGCTTTTAGTTCTACTGTATAGGTTCCTGCTAATGTATATGTATTACCTGGCGTCTGTGTCGTATTATCAACCACGCCATCATTGTTAAAGTCCCAAGCCCAACCTACTATATTATCCGGAGCCGTTACACTCGACGTATTCACAAACGTAGTCCCAACATTTAAACATACCGTATTACCAGTTATCGAAGCGGTTGGATTGGGATAAACCGTTAACGTTTGGGTGATGATATTCGAACAACCCGATGCATTTGTAACAGTATAAGTGACATTTTTGACACCTGGTGTTGTGTAAATATGACTTGGTGTTGCTCCTGTTCCGGAACCGCCATCACCAAAATCCCAAACGTGACTAGTAATGCCAATGGTTGGTGTAGACGTTGCCGTAAATGTTGTTGATGTATTTAAACATCCGCTAGAGTTAGTATAGCTAGCAACAATACTTGGACTTACTGTTACCGTTTTTGTGATACTGTCTGTGCAACCTCCATTAGACACTAATAATTGAACGCTATAAGTTCCAGGAGTTGTGTATGTATTAGTTGGATTTTGAGATAAATTATCTGTAACGCCATCATTATTAAAATCCCAATACCAATTAGTTAAAGCAGGCCCTCCATTTAAAGAGGAATTATCAGTGAACGGGACAGAAAAAGTGGTTTGACAAGGAGTGGTTGTAAAACTAAAATCTGAAATAGGCTTAGGAACTATATTAAACGTAGAGTACAAGACAGGACTCTGACAGCTGCTACCTTGCATACCGAGTGTCACAGAAAATGTGCCTGGGGATGATGTAGATATACATTGGCTGGTTTGTCCCGTAGCACCTCCAGGGCCATCCCAGGTATATGAAGTAAACCCAGGTGGGGCACATAACGTATTAGTTGTTGTGGTACACATATTAGTAGTTGTTTGCCCTACTGGAATATCTGTTCCATTTAAATTCAATGTCATTGGTTGACATGATGCATCAATGTATGCGTAACCAGGATGAGCTCCTTGAGATGCAACACAGCCTCCAACAGTAAATTCTATATTTACACATTGTCCAATATATGAAGTTAAATCAAAGGAACGCGTTTGCCATGGTTTGTATTTCCAAACACCGCTGGTAATAAAACTTGGATCTCCACTCGAACATGCTGAACCAAAAGCAGAAGCTTGGTATTGCGCACAAGGGATTACCACATTATTACAAGTCTCAAATTTAATATTAAAAAAAGGTTGATCGGTACAAGAGTGGCCACCATCTTGTAAAATAACAGCATATTTGTAAACAAAAACAGAGTTAGCGGCTGTTACAGTAAATGTTTGATTTAAACGATAGGAAACTCCTCCAGTACCCGTTTGACCTAAACGACATGCAAAATTACCACCACCTGGGGGAACCATCGGAACAGCCGCACCCACATTAGGATCATTTCCTGGACCAACAATAATCGCTTGAGTTGTAGCGGCACCACAACATCCTGCCATTGTTTGAGAATTATTATTTGCACCCTGTAATGCTGTCCAACCAGCTAATGTACCTGTTTCGAATCCAGGATTAGTACAAGGAGCCTGAACTGTTGGATCGGACTCTTTTGCAACCTGATAACCATAATGGAAATCGATATAATTACGTTTTAAGACAGCAATAAAACGTTTTTGCATCCACTCCTCTGAATAATTCATCCTTGCTTGCTCCAAAGCAGCTATTTCATCAAAACCAATTAGCGAATCAGCATCAAATTCTAGAGGTAAATAAAACTTATCTATATTTCCGCCATTAGCATCTTTATGCAAATGATGATTATCTGTTTGAGAAATTCCAATATGCTGGAATCCTGTTAAACAAACCGCCAAAAGTAATAGTTTAATAAAGTTTTTCATTTGTGTAGTTATTGGTTTTATATACAATGTTATTAATAAATCTTTTTTAAATGATAGAGGGGAGACCCCCTTATTTAGTAAAAGCCATTAAGTAGTGAGTTAACAGTTTTAGCCTTACAATAATATACACTTTTTAATGAAGTATCAAATTTTACACTAAAAAGAATACACGCTTAACTAACTGATAATCAGGTTTCACCCAAACGTATTTTGTAGGTATTTTGTAATGTGATAATCAAGAGAATATAGGCGTAAAAAATAATTAAAAATAGACGAAATATACAAAAGTATAGACGTAATTACGACTGTAAGTTTAGATACTAGAATAGACTCTTTTCCAAATAGCAAAGGAATATAATCTTAATAAGAAGCTAGCTTTTGTAAATAAAAGAGAATCGAAATTTAATTGAAGATAATCTATATTGACAAAATCTAATTGCACTTTAATTGTTTCTAAAACGTGTTGCTTATTTGGCAAAAACCATTTTTGAACAGGCGTTTCAAATCCAATTTTATCTTTTCGATTATAAATTTGTTGAGGAATGAATTTCTTAGTGGCTTCGCGTAATAAGTACTTAGATATGCCATGCTGTATTTTTTTGTTCCCGTGAATTGAAAAAATAAGATTAACTAATTCAATATCATCCGCAAAAGGTACTCGGCTTTCAATACCAAAAGCCATTGAGCATCTATCTTCACATTTTAGAAATGATTTCAATCGTCCATTATAATCGCTTGCTAATTGCTGATTTAGAGAAGATAATAGCTTTTCGTTTTTACTTTTTCCAAATTGTTTTTTATCTGAATTAAAATAATGTGCGTAATCTACACTTAAACCAAAAGCATCTTTTAGTATTTGTTTCCCAAATATTGTATAAGCATTTCGGATAGTTTGCTTTGACTCATTTATTTTTTTAAAACTAAATTCTTCTTTCCATAAAGCCATGTAATGATGTGAATAACCAGCAAATAACTCATCTGCTCCCTGTCCATCTAAAACAACTTTTACGCCATTATCAGCTGCTAATTTCATTACTCGGTGTTGCGAATAAGTGCTTGTACTCCATACAGGCAAATCTTGATAATAATTTAACACCTCAATATCTTTAAAAAAATCTTCAGCTGTTGGACTAACTGTTTTCCAATTACCATTTACATGTTTAGACGCTAATTGAGCATAATTCGTTTCATCAAATGTTTCATTAGGAAAAACAGCTGTAAATAATTTCATTTGTTTATCAGGCTGTAAATGTTTTACAATACCTGAAATAATAGTACTATCCAAACCTCCACTTAAACAAGATCCAACTTCCACATCACTTCGTAAACGCAAATTAATTGCATTCACCAACTTTTCTTCAATTAAATGAATTAGTTCTGATTCATTTTTAAAAGAGATTAATTTAGATGGTAACTCATAGTATTTAATTAATTCATGCGTATGTGAACTCAAATTATATACTAAATAATGAGAAGGTTTTAATTCATCAATACCTTTGAATAAAGATTGTTGTGTGTTTTCTAAATTTCCGTTAACTATAAAATCAAACTGTTGCGTTTCATTTATTTCAAATTTAACGAGTCCTGATTTTATAAATGCTTTGTATTCACTTGCAAATGCAAATGCATTATTTGTAGTAGAATAATAAAATGGTTTTACGCCTACTCTATCTCTCGCGCAAAAAACATGGTTATTTTTTTTATCTAATAGCGCAAAGGCAAACATGCCATTAAATTTTTGCAAGCAATCAAATCCCCATTCTTTATAAGCTTGTAAAACAACTTCAGTATCTGTTTGTGTTATAAAAACATGTCCTTTGTTTTTTAATTCTTCTCTTAACTCAATATAATTATAAATTTCTCCATTAAAAGTAATCCAATAATCAGAGCTCGTATCACACATCGGCTGGTGGCCAGATTCTGATAAATCAATAATAGATAAACGACGATGTGCAAATGCAATCGTATAATCGTTTTCTATAGATTGTAAAGATATTTTTGGGTTGAATAAAAAAGATTGACTTTCTTTATTTATTAAAGGCGTTTCGTTTGAATAGGCAGCTATTGTTTTTGTAGTAGAAAAAAAAGCAAAGCCTTCGCCATCTGGCCCTCTATGTTTAATAGCCTGACTCATAGCAAACACAGCATCTTTTAGAGATACTGTGTTTGTTTTAGATATGATGCCTGCTATTCCGCACATAGTAATTTAAGAATTTAGATTTTAGAAGTTTGAAGTAAATTTTTATACATTTCAATCCACTCTTTCTGTTCAGGAACAAAACTATCGTTATGAAAGATAGAAATAAATTCGCCGCCATATTTTTTAACTTCTTGCATTAAAGCAGATGTTGCAAATTTTGCATTTTCTGAACTTAATTTATTATAATCTCTCAATGTTCCTTCCATAATAACACTTGTATGGATTGTTAAATTGGTTGCTTCATTTTTTTGCAAATCAAACCATTTAAAAGGAACGCATAAACCCGCTCTAAACCCTGATTCTGAAGCATAAATCATGGTGTAATCATCTGTAATTCCATTAGTAATAAATGCTCTGTACGTTTCAGGAAGATTAACCTTTAAAAAATGACAACGTGCAGATGTTACTTTTTTGCCAGTAATTTCTTCTAAACGTTTTTTCTCAATACCAATTTTTTCAGGATGGCCGTATGATTCATAAGAAGGGTGTAAACCCATCACGTAGTTAGCGGATAATGACTTTAATAGTTTCCTGAAGCCCTCGCTTTTGTAATCAGGGTTTTTATCATACCTAGAATAATCTCCTATTAAAACAAAATACTGTAAAGCTGTTTGAGTTTCTTTACTTAAACAATTTATCTGCTCAAAAGTATTATACGGATCATTCTTATCGTCACTATTACTCTTTAATCTTTTTGAAATTTGATTAAATTTAAATGCCAGAAGGTCTTTTGCTAATCCTCCAATATTTCTTTTAAGTCCTTTATGAGCAAAAGCAAAAGCATTATCAATGTCAATCGTCGATAAAAAATTGAATGTTCTTTTATTAAATACTAAAGTTGAAAATTTATTTTTTAGTTTTTCAGAGAATTCTTCAATAGCGTTATTTAAAAAAGGAATATGCAAGCAATTGTATTGAAAAGCTAAACTTTTTTTTGCTTGAAAACGTTGGTGATTATCTTTTTCTGTGGCCAAATATTCTTCATATCTAGAGGCAAAATAAAACACCAAAGCGAATACATCATAACCTAAAAAATCAGTTGTAATTGATTTAAAAAACTTGGGAAAATTAACATACTCCTTTTCAGCAATTGGTAAAGTCGATTTTATATCTGTTTCAAATAACAAAGCATTGGATTGAATAAAAACCTCAGCACTTATTAAATAAGAATTGTATGCTATTTTAGGAAGACTATATCCTTCAAACAACTTTAAATCATCAGTTAATTTATAAGGTGTATTTAATACTGTATTAAATACTAAATCCATCGTATAAGTAACTCGGGCTGTTAAAGTATGCGTGTAAATTAATATCATTTTGCTACTGCCAATTTCACTATTTCTTCATACACATGTTTCCAATCAATCCAATCCTGGGCAGTACCCATGGTATCATTATGAAAAATAGTAATCAATTCGCCATTATATTTTTTCACTTGATCTATTATCGGCTTTGCCAGTTCTGAAATAGTAGTTGGTGTTGCGTTATCTTTATATCTTAATGTTGTTTCGCTTAAACAATAAGAATGTATTTTTAAACCAGTTTCCAATTCGTCATCTAAATCATACCAATAAAACGGCAAACAGTAACTTGCTCTAAATCCATTAAATTTGGCATATCCCATACTATAATCATCAGTTATCCCTAACTCTTGCAATAAAAAATAGGTATCTGGAAACTTAAGCATCGAAAAATGCTGACGTGAATTAAAAATATCGCGATGGGTAATATTAGCGAGTCTGTTAATTTCAATTTTAACTTGCTTGGAATTTCCATTAGATCCAAAAGATGGATGAATACCTGTTGAAGAATAATCCGCCAAATGTTTAATCAATTTTTGAAAGCCATGATTATTGGATGGATGATTTTTATCGTTCACTCCATAATCTCCCAACAAAAAGAAATAAATAACTTTTAATTGGTATTTTCTCTGAATCTCTAATTGATAATCATAGGAATCAAACGGGTCTTTTTCTTTACCAAATAAAACTGCTGTTCTATCTACCAAATCAGCTTTATCAAAACTCACCACAGATTTTAAATACCCTCCAATAGATCGCATCACACCTTTTTCTTGATATTTATATGCATTGTCAATATCAATGCTAGAAATAAAATGATAGGGTTTGTGAGTAGTAATTAGCAATGGAAATTTTTTCTTGAGTAATTTTTCAAATTCGTAAATCCATAAATTAACTAATGGAATATTTAAAAAATCATACTGATATGCTAAACTATTTTCCGCTTCAAAACGATTAAAAGCATCTGGCATAAAAGGCAAATACTCTTCGTACCTACTCACTAAATAAAACGAGGCGGCAAATACATCAAAAGGCAAAGCATTATTGTATGTTTTAAAAAAATATTTAAAATACTGCTCATGATTTTGTATTTGAATGGTCTGTTCTTTAATTCCAGACTCAAACAATAAGCTACAACCTGTTATATGAAAATCACTTTCAACGTCCTGAGTTGTATATGACAACTTATTGCCTTCATATAACTTATAATCATCAATACTATTGATAATAGTAAACTCTAAACCCAAACAATCTTTTAAAATCAGGTTAAACGTATACTTAACCCGTGGTGTGGTTTTATGAGTATAAATTAAAATATGTGCGTTTGGATTCAAATGAATGTTTAACTAAACAAATATAGCAGGCTTTGCTAAACGTTAGCATAAACATAAATATTGTTATTTATATGCAATTGTTAATTAAAAATAATATTGAATAAGGCTATCTTCTCGCAAAATAGCGGAAATTTTATACTTTTAAGCACCACTTTAAAACCTTTTTTATGCAACAATTAATAGAATGTGTTCCAAATTTTTCTGAAGGACTAGATTTATCTATCATCAAACAAATTACCAACGAAGTAGAATCAGTTGAAGGAGTAAGACTTTTAAACGTTGACCCAGGAAAAGCTACCAATAGAACAGTAGTCACTTTTGTTGGAAACCCTCAAGCTGTAATTGACGCTGCCTTTTTAGCAATTAAAAAAGCTGGCGAGTTAATTGATATGAGTAAACATAAAGGAGAACACCCTCGTATGGGCGCAACCGATGTTTGTCCTTTAATTCCTATTGCTAACATTAGCATGGAAGAAACCGCTAAATGGGCGCAAAAATTAGGCGAACGTGTAGGTAAAGATTTACAAATACCTATTTATCTTTATGAAGCTGCGCAAGTAAATAAGGAAAGAAATAACTTATCTGTTATTAGAGCTGGTGAATACGAAGGCTTTTTCAAAAAAATAAAATTACCTGAATGGAAACCAGATTTTGGTCCAACTGAATTTGACGCAAAACGCGGTGCAACTGTTATTGGCGCTCGCGACTTTTTAGTAGCCTATAACGTTAACTTAAATACAACCTCAACACGTCGCGCAAACTCTATCGCCTTTGATGTGCGTGAAGGCGGACGAGTAAAGCGTGAAGGAGACCCTATTAATGGAAAAATTGTAATAGATGCCAATGGAAATCCAGTTACTATTCCGGGAAGTTTAAAATCAGTAAAAGCTATTGGTTGGTTTATTGAAGAGTACGGCGTTGCGCAAATCTCTATGAATTTAACTAATATCAATGTTACTCCATTACATGTTGCGTTTGACGAAGTATGTAAAAAAGCAACAGAGCGTGGTATTAGAGTAACAGGTTCTGAATTGGTGGGCTTAGTGCCATTAAAATCATTAGTTGATGCTGGGAAATATTTTTTATTAAAACAACAACGTTCTATTGGCGTATCCGAAAAAGAATTAATTAAAATTGCTATTAAAACCATGGGCTTAGATGAGTTGGCTCCATTTAAACCAGAAGAACGTATCATTGAATACTTGTTAAAAGAAAAATCAGATAGTAAATTAGTAAGTATGACTTTGGTTGATTTTGCTGATGAAACGGCAAGCGAAAGTCCAGCGCCAGGCGGAGGATCTATTTCTGCTTACGTTGGTTCATTAGGAATTTCCTTAGCAACCATGGTAGCTAATTTATCGTCTCACAAAAAAGGTTGGGATGATCGTTGGGAAGAATTTAGCGTATGGGCAGAGAAAGGTCAGAAAATAAAAGACGAATTAAATAAGTTAGTTGATTTAGATACGGCGGCTTTCAATAAAATTATGACGGCTTTTAGTTTAGCTAAAGGAACAGACGATGAAAAAACGACACGTAAACAAGCTATACAAGACGCCACAAAATTTGCTATAGAAGTGCCTTTTAAAGTGATGCAATTATCTTATGAAAGCTTATCTATTATTAAAGCAATGGCTGAAGTTGGTAATCCAAATTCTGTTTCTGACGCTGGTGTTGGCGCTTTATGTGCTCGTAGTGCGGTAATGGGTGCATTTATGAATGTACGAATTAATGCCAGTGGGTATGATGACAAAACTTTTGTTAACGAAGTAATTACTAAAGGAAAAGATATTGAAGCGAAAACAGTTGCTTTAGAATCAGAAATTTTGAAAACAGTAAATGATAAAATAGGTGTGTAATCTTAATCTACAATTCTAATCGTTTTGCAATTCATAAAAAAATATCCTGAATACTTTTTACTATTAATCTTTTCAGTAATAGGGATTTTCTCTTATGAGTCTTATGGCTTTGCCTGGGACGAATATGAGCAACGAAATATTGGAGTTATTTGCTTTAACTATATTTTTTATAATGATGAATTTTATCTAGAATATGTTGCCAGAGATCACGGAGCTGTTTTTGAAATGTTTTTACTGATCATAGAAAAAATCGCTGGCCTAAGTTCTGTTAGAGACATTTACATATGCCGACATATCGTTTCCCATTTAGTATTCTTATTAAGTGCATTCTATTTTTACAAATTAATCATCTTAATGTATCAAAATAAAAAGCTAGCTATACTCGGCTTTTTATTATTAGTACTTCACCCAACTATTTATGGTCATTCGTTTTTCAACTCAAAAGACGTTCCTTTTCTATCACTATTTATAATCTGTTTTTATCAGTTTGCCGTAGCTTTCCGAGATAAAAAATATATTCAATTCATTTGGCTCGCATTATTCACTTCTTTTCTTATAAATATAAGAATCATGGGAATATTGTT
>JBKJPW010000111.1:0-75499 GCA_046594225.1 Bacteroidia bacterium | reverse complement strand
GAAGCTTATGCTCAAAAAATAATAACTGAAATAGATGAATTAAAAGTTCCTTTTATAAATATAAAACATTTGATTATTTCTAAGATTGGAACTGGTAGACCAAAAGATAATATGGATATTGAAGAGTTACAAAAAATAGAAGCTTTAAAAAAGAAGGATAAATGATAGCATACGAATAGATGATGCTTTATTTTTGAAAGTAAAGTGGCATTAGTTTTTTCTCAACGCAGAGTTAAAGAGAAATAAAAATTCACTAGGATTGTAAAAAAAAATATACATAAACTAGTTTATCTTCTTTTATAGCGGACATAAGCTATTTACAAGCAATGTGCCTAGAAATTTCCGTATAAAATTATTTGGTTCACAACAATTCTTTTTAACACAATTTAGGCACAGATAAGGGTTTCATAGAAATAGTTTAGGAAACTTAAAACGGTTTTTAGTCTTAACGGTACATTACCAAAAAATTTATATCTTTACCCTAATGCTAAAAAAGTATTCTATAATTACCTTACTTCTTTTTGCCTATACAATTGTATTAGCTCATAGCATTATTCCGCATCATCATCATAAAGATAGTCACGAAACAAAAAAAAACGAACACCACCATCACAACAATCACGATAATGACCATAACGATGATGATGGTAGTTTAGCGCATGATTTCGAGAATTATATTCACGCTGGAGATACACAAGATTTACACGAAAAACCTGATAGTAAACCCTCAAATAATACGATAGCAATAGTTTATATACTACCGGTATATAATTTTAAAATTAAAGCAATTGAAAGCCCCCCACCAGTCGTCAGACTTTCAAATGATTGCATTCCTCTTTTACTGCATTACCTTTCAACCAAAGGTTTACGTGCACCCCCTTGTGATTTAGTATAGATTATTGCCAACTATCTATTTGCCTTTTATTAAAGGTGATTTTTACTATTTCATCAAATCAAAAAACAAATGCTTAATAAAATCATTGAGTTCTCTATAAAGAACAAACTCATCGTAGGTCTTTTTATTTTAACACTTATTGGTTACGGCAGTTATCAATTTACTCAATTGCCAATTGATGCAGTTCCTGACATCACAGATAATCAAGTGCAAATAATAACAACAACACCTTCATTGGGTGCTCCCGATGTGGAAAGACTTATTACTTTCCCAATTGAACAGGCCAACAGTAATATTCCTGGGCTAAAAGAAATTCGTAGTTTCTCACGATTCGGCTTATCACTAATTACAATTGTGTTTGAAGATAATGTAGATATTTACTGGGCAAGGCAACAAGTAACTGAAAGATTAACTATTGCCCAATCTCAAATACCAAAAGGAGTTGGAGAACCTAAATTAGCGCCTGTAACCACAGGATTAGGCGAAATTTATCAATATGTTTTAAAAGCTAAACATGGTTATGAATCAAAATACAATGCAACTGAATTAAGAACCATTCAGGATTGGATTGTAAAACGTCAATTAATAAGTGTGAAAGGAGTGGCAGATGTGAGCAGCTTTGGCGGACGAGTAAAGCAATATGAAATAGCAATCAATCCAAATAAATTGAAATCGCATAACATTACGATTAGCGATGTTTTTACAGCATTAGAAAAAAATAATGAAAACACAGGTGGAGCGTATATTGAAAAAGCATCAACCGTTTTATATATCCGCGCCGAAGGCTTGATAGCTACTATTGACGATATCAAGAACATTGTAGTAAAAAATATTGCGGATGGAACACCCCTTTTAATAAATGATGTGGCAGAAGTTAGAATAGGAAATGCCACACGTTATGGAGCTATAACATATAATGATGAAGGCGAAGTTGCAGGAGCTGTTGTAATGATGTTAAAAGGTGAGAATAGCAGCCGAGTAATAAAAGACGTAAAAGAAAAAATCTCACAAATTCAAAAAACATTACCTGAAGGCGTAGAACTTGAACCATTTTTGGATCGGACAAAAATGGTAAATAGTGCCATTGGTACAGTTTCAAAAAATCTATTGGAAGGAGCATTAATCGTAATTCTAATCTTGGTTTTGTTTCTTGGGAATTTAAGAGCAGGTATAATTGTCGCCTCAGTAATTCCGTTGGCAATGCTCTTTGCAGTAATAATGATGAACATATTTGGAGTAAGCGGAAACTTAATGAGTTTGGGGGCTTTAGACTTTGGTTTAATTGTAGATGGAGCAGTAATTATAGTAGAAGCCTGTATGTTTCAATTGCATATCTCTAACCAAAATAAAATATCTCAATTACAAATGGACGATATCGTTTACAGCACTTCTACACGTATGAGAAACGCAGCTGTGTTTGGCGAGTTAATAATACTGGCAGTTTATTTACCAATATTTACATTGCAAGGTATTGAAGGAAAAATGTTTAAACCAATGGCTCAAACCGTTGCATTCGCTTTGTTGGGAGCATTCATCCTCTCACTTACTTATATTCCAATGATGAGCGCATTATTTTTAAATAAAACGGCTTCACATAAAAAAAACATTTCAGATAGAATGATGGAAGTATTGGAGCGAATACACCAAAAATATTTAATCAAAGTTTTATCTATACCAAAAACAATTGTCGGTTCTGTTGTGGCTTTATTTATAATTTCGTTAATTGTTCTCTCTACCCTTGGCGGAGAGTTTATACCCGAATTACCCGAAGGAGATTTTGCTGTAGAAACAAGAGTTTTAACAGGTAGTAATATTACTACATCCTCCGAAGCAATTTTAAAATCGGCGCACATCTTACTTAAAAAATTTCCAGAAGTAGAAAAAATTGTTGGAAAAACAGGAAGCGGAGAAATTCCAACCGATCCAATGCCAATGGAAGCATCGGATATGATGATTATTTTGAAAGATAAATCAGAGTGGACATCAGCAGAATCTTGGAATGAACTTTCAGAAAAAATGAGCGAAGCATTACAAGATATTCCTGGCGTTACCTATAGCTTTCAATATCCTGTTGCCATGCGATTTAACGAATTAATGACAGGCGCAAAACAAGATGTTGTATGCAAAATATTTGGAGAGAATTTAGATACACTTTCAAAATATTCAAAACTACTTGGTAGTGTTGTAAGTAAAATTGATGGGGCAGAAAACATTTATGTAGAACCTATTGATGGACTTCCTCAACTCATCATAAAATACAAAAGAAACCTAATTGCCCAATACGGTTTAAATATTCAAGATGTAAACAAGGTTGTGAATACCGCATTTGCAGGACAAAGTAGCGGTTTAATGTATGAAGATGAAAAGCGTTTTGATATGGTTGTCCGTCTTGCAGGTGAGCAAAGAAGGAATTTAGAAGATGTACAAAATCTATTAATCCCTACACCTAAAGGAATACAAATTCCATTAAATCAAGTAGCAGATGTTTCTATTGAGGAAAGCATAAACCAAATCCAAAGAGATGACGCTAAACGAAGAATTATAGTTGGTTTCAATGTTGGTAATAGAGACGTTCAAAGCATTGTAAACGATTTACAAATACAGATAGAAAATAAAATTAAGTTCCCTACTGGCTATTATGTAACCTATGGTGGTGCTTTTGAAAATTTAGTGGCAGCAAAAGAACGCTTGTCACTTGCAGTTCCTGTTTCTTTGTTATTGATCTTTCTACTCCTTTATTTCGCCTTTAATTCTGTTAAACAAGGCCTATTAATTTATTCGGCTATTCCACTTTCAGCTATTGGTGGAATTTTTCTATTGGCACTTCGAGGAATGCCATTTAGTATAAGCGCAGGTATAGGATTCATTGCTCTGTTTGGCGTAGCAGTCCTTAATGGAATTGTTTTAATATCCGAATATAATCGCATTAAAAAAGATGGAGAAACGGATCTAAAACAGATTGTTTTGCAAGGCACAAAACATCGCCTAAGACCAGTACTAATGACAGCTTTTGTAGCTTCACTGGGGTTTTTACCAATGGCATTAAGTAATGGTGCAGGAGCAGAAGTACAGCGACCATTGGCAACAGTTGTAATTGGCGGATTACTGATTGCAACATTTCTTACACTGTTTGTTTTGCCTGTGCTTTACATTTTATTTGAAAAGGGAATTAAAAAAGGTGCAGTTGTTACCATAATTTCATTTATTTTAACAACTAATATAAACGCACAAAACCCTATTTCGCTTCAAGGAGCAATTGATACCGCATTTAAAAACAACTTGTCATTAAAAAACGACAAGTTAAATGCTGAGTATTATAAAAAACTTCAGGGTTCTGGAATTGATATTCCACAAACAAGTATTACTGGAGAGTATGGGCAAATAAACAGTTTCTATAAGGATACAAAATTTGGAGTTTCTCAAAGTATAAAGTTCCCGACCGTGTATGCAAAACAGAAGTCTGTTTTAAATGAAGAATGGAAAAGTAGTGTTTTGAATATTGCTATAAAACAGAATGATTTAAAAAAGGACGTAACGCAGGTATTTTACGAATTGATTTATTTAGAGGGAAAGAAAACGCTATTACAACATATTGATAGTGTGTATGTAGTGTTCCTTAAAAATGCGGAAATGCGCTTTAATAAAGGCGAAAGTAATCTTCTTGAAAAAACTACAGCGGAAACACAAAGAGGACAGGTCAACCAACAATTAAAGCAGTTAGAACAAGATTATTCAATTGTGCAGTTGCAGTTAAAACTGCTCCTTAATTCAAATACTGATTTTGTTCCCACAGAAAAAAGCAAGAAGATCGAAGTTACTACGATTTCAGATACTTCAATGATTAAACAACATCCGCTTATCACTCAGCTAAAGCAACAGGAACAGATTGGGATTTCTAAATTTAAATTAGAAAGGTCAAAATTACTTCCTGATTTATTTATTTCCTATAACAATATGAGTATGCGTGGTTTTGGCGCAGATGAAAAACTATATAATGCATCTACTCGTTTTCAATCAGCACAGGTTGGAATTGGTCTTCCATTATTTTTTGGTTCTCAAAAATCTAAAATAACTGCATTGAAAATAAATAAGGATGTCGCTGAAAATAACTACTTGGCTGGGCTTAAACGATTACAGTCAGAATACCAACAGGCTTTATTGATTTACAAAAAGAATTTGCAAACAGTAGCGTATTTTGAGGATACTGCATTAAAAAATGCTGAAATTATTTTAACTATCGCTAATAAGCAATTTAGCAATGGAGACATTAACTATTTGGAATGGGTATTACTTATTAATCAATCGGTAAGCATTCAAAGCGATTATCTTGACTCAGTAAAAGGCTTAAACCAAAGCATTATTCAATTAAACGCATTAACTAATAAATAAATATGAAAAATTACATAATCTTAATCGCTATTACTCTTTTTGTTGTAAGTTGTAATAATAAAGAAACAAAGGAAAGCGTAACAGAATCATCTCCACAGGAAAACATTGTGGAAATGAATGACGCTCAGTTAAAGAATGCCGGAATTGCTTTAGGTAAAGCCGAAAAAAGGGATATTTCATCTTTACTAAAAGTAAATGGTGTAATTGATGTACCACCACAAAATATGGTTTCAATAAGTGTACCATTAGGCGGATATTTGAAATCCACCAAATTACTTCCGGGAATGCACATCAGTAAAGGCGAAGTAATTGCTATGATAGAAGATCAACAATACATTCAAATTCAGCAGGAGTATCTAACTGCTAAAGCAAATGCGGTATTTACAGAAAGCGAATACAATCGTCAAAAAGAACTGAACCAAAGCAAGGCAACAAGCGATAAAATATTTCAAAAGTCAGAAGCAGAGTATAAAAGTCAGCAAATTTTAGTCAAGTCACTTTATGAAAAATTGAAATTAATTGGGATTAATCCAGAAGGATTAAACGAAGGTAGTATATCAAGAAGTGTGAATATTTATTCCCCTATTGATGGCTACGTTTCAACCGTAAATGTAAATATCGGAAAATATGTTAGTCCAACAGATGTATTATTTAATATTGTTAACCCAACAGATATTCATCTCGCATTGACAGTATTTGAAAAAGATGTCAATAAATTATTTAACGAGCAAAAAGTAATTGCTTATACAAATAATGATTTTGATAAAAAATATACAGCCTCAATTATTTTAATTGGTCAGGATTTATCCCAAGAGAGAAGCGTGATTGTTCATTGTCATTTTGATAAATACGACAAAACATTATTACCCGGTATGTATATGAACGGTGAAATTGAAATAAAAAGTAATAATGGTTTTGTAATACCCGAAAATGCTGTTGTAACTTTTGAAGGAAAGCAATTTGTGTTTGTTGAGAAAACAAAATTCAAATTTGAATTAACTGAAGTAAAAACAGGAAACACCGAAAATGGATTACTTGAAATCTCATCAAACGATGTAGATTTTAACTCGAAAAATATTGTAATAGAAGGCGCATATGATTTACTAATGAAAATGAAAAATACAGAAGAATAAATATTATTATGGCAATTTTGTATTCATAACTGTATGTATAAAATTTATACCATAACTATAATTAAAAAATCGAATCAAAAATAAACAGCAATTACCCCTTAATAACCCTATCCTTAATCTTAACCGCTGGATTTCCTTGATAAATACCCAGGGCTCCAAGCGGGCTGTTGCTACGCTATTAACAGTAAGTACTGCATGGCTTCCAACTTTTACTCCCGGGCAAACCACACATTGTGCACCAATCCAAGCGCCTTCTTCAATCGTAATATTTCCTACGATTAAATTAAAAGTTACTTTTTTATAATGATGGTTACCTCAGTATATTCCAATAGGCATAAAACGTGTGAATTATATAAAGACATTCTTTAATTCTGCAACGCATTAAATATCCAATACACCCATCTTTACCGCGAGCAATTTACTTAACTGATAAAGGTCAATGGCGCCATTGATAAATATCATACACTAGGTCTTTTCTTCATCTCATATTTGTACTATAACTAATATAAACAACTTAAAAAAAATAAAATGAAAAACGAAAAAAACTGTATCGACACTTGCTTAGCTTGCTGCGTTACTTGTGAAAAATGTATCACCGACTGCATTAATGTTGGTAACAAAGAATGCGCTCTATTATGTCGCGATTGCGCTGACATTTGTGCTTTATGTGCAAGATTAGAAGCAAGAGGTTCTAAATATTGCGCTGAATTATGTGCATTATGCAGTAAAATTTGTAAAGCTTGTTCAATTGAATGCGCAAAACACGCATCTCATCATGCAAGTTGCAAAGAATGCGCAGACGCTTGTCAAAAATGTTCAGAGCTTTGCGCTGAACTTGCAGGTTCTTTAGTTTAATCAATCTTTAACTAACGGGGGGCTTCGTTCCCCCGTTTAATTTTTTATCAAACAATGAATTGGTCAGACGCCCAAAGTTGGAAGAATACAATTATTTCCACACTAATTTGTCTCGTAGGTTGTTCCATCGGAGCAATGGGTTTGCCATTATTATTCGCAGCCTATAGTTGGCTTTTCATTTTAATGCTTTCATTTATTTCGGGTTTTATTTCTTGTTTAATATTTATTTGCGTCTGGAATTTTATGTTTCGTAAAATGACATTTAAGGATGCCCTTTTGAGTAGTTTTAAAATGAGTTTTGTTTCTATGCTCATTATGATAGCAATTGAAAATCTTATTCTGTTTCTTGTACCAATGCAAAACTCAATGCATCATCAGCACGGCTCAGAACATAATATTCCAACAATGATATTCGCTATGTGTTGCGGTTTTGTTTTCGCTTTACCATACAATTATTATCAAGTTCAAAAAACGGGTAAATTATGTCATTAAAAAATAACTTGAAATTTGCAACACTTTTTGTTTTGTTTCTTTCCTTTTCAATAAATGGTTATTGTAATATTTATTCTTCAAAAAAAGACAGTTTGAAAAGAATAAAATTTCAATCAAAAAGTATTATCATTCAAAATGCTTCTCCTGAACAAGTTTTTGCTTATTGGTAAAGCAAAAATGATTATTCTCGACTGGTATCAAATGAGGCTTCTTATTTCTCAAGACGGCGAAAACACAAAAGCAGACCTTAGCATTAAATATACAAAACCTAGTAAGTTCTTTTTTCGTTCGATCGGGTTCTTTCTTGCAAGACCTTATGCAAAATGGTGTTTAAAGAATATGCTCAACGATACAAAAAAACATTTTGATGAGAAAAATAAGAATATTCAAAAACCGACACAATCCTTGCAGACAGAGAAATAAAACTGTGTGCGCCCACCAACACCGATAGCTTTTACGGCTGACCTCGCAGTGAAAAGTATTGTAAATTACATGGGGGTTTTAATTACTGTTTTGGGTATACTGACAATCATTATTTTTAAACCAAAAAATCTGGTCACAATTGAGAGAGAAATTAATACTAGCCACTAATATAATCCTCACAGCGATAAGCATCAACCCTTAATCACTCTATCCTTAATCTTAACCGCTGGATTACCTTGATAGATACCCCAAGGCTCTAAGCGAGCTGTAGCAACGCTGTTAACGGTTAATACCGCATGGCTTCCTACTTTTACACCTGGGCAAACTACACATTGTGCACCAATCCAAGCACCTTCTTCTATAGTAATATTTCCTACAATTAAATCAAAAGCTACTTTTTTATAATGATGGTTACCACATAATAACATCGCTCCTTGAGATACACACGTATTATCATGAAGTACAACTAACCCTAAATTATCAATCCACACTTTTTCTCCAATCCATACATGGTTTCCAATGCTTAAACGCCATGGATATTTAATATTAACGTATGGCTTAATAACTACGCCTGTACCTACTTTAGCTCCAAACAAACGCAATAAAAAACGTTTAAAGGGCATATACACAAATGGAGAATTAAAAAACGTAGCATTTAATATATACCAAGCTATACGCTTTGCCGAACTGCCACCTTTTTTGTACCAGTCATTATTAAATTTTGATAAGTCAGATTTTAATTGGTTTTCCATTATTTGATTGTATCGCAATTACAGTTTACAGTTGCGGTATTTAATAATTTTAAATCGTTGATGTAAGTTATGGTATCTCTATCTTCAACAGCCATTTCATAACGGCCATTTTTCTCATCAACAGGTTGTAAATAGTAGAAACCAGCAGGTTTTTTATGTATATCGCTCAAATCATAATTCACTTGATAATCGCGCATATTAATTTTAAAAATAGTCTCAATTAAATTTAAACATTTTAATTTACATTTCGCCTTCTCTCCCAATTGTAAATACTGATGGCGTAATTCTAACATTTTTAATTCGTTAGGACTCGTACAACCTTTTTTATTGATAATAGAAATAAGGATAATGCAACCTGGTATAAAACCAATTAAAAATAAACGAAGGCGTTGCTTAAAATTCATATGCTTGATTAGTCAATGAGACGATAAGTCTATGTGACAATTATTTTTTTAGTTAAAAATTTTCATTTACTAATAGACTCATTATCTAATTGTCAAATTACATAGCTGCCATTAATAAATTAATATCCTTGTGGGGTAAATTAAATGCTTCACCTAAGAATTGATTGGTTAAAATACCATTATAAATATAGACGCCACTTCTTACGCCTGAATCTTTACGCACTAAGCTATCAAAACCACCTTCATCGCCCATGTTCATCAAAATCTGTTGAAAGATATTACTGAAAGCATAAGATGCAGTACGCGCTACACGTGAAGGAATATTTGGTACGCAGTAATGAATTACTCCATGTTTTCTAAATACTGGCTTGGTGTGATTAGTAACAGATGATGTTTCAAATACACCACCTTGATCAATACTTACATCTATAATAACGGAACCCGTTTTCATTTCAGCCACCATGTTTTCAGATACGATACAAGGTGTTCTACCTTTTGATGCACGTAATGCGCCAATAGCAACATCTGCTGTTTTCAAATGTTTTTCTAATACTTTAGGAACAATTACCGATGTAAAAATACGAGTACCTAACTGACTCTGTAAACGACGTAAACGTGAGGTTGAATTATCAAATACTTTTACGGTTGCTCCTAACCCTAAAGCAGCTCTTGCTGCAAATTCACCAACGGTTCCTGCACCAATAATAACAACCTCTGTAGGAGATATACCACTAATGCCCCCTAATATAGAACCAACACCACCATTAGCATTGCTTAATAGCTCAGCTGCAACCAATATAGATGTTCCACCTGCAATTTCACCCATAGCACGAATTACTGGAAAAATACCAGCATCATCCGTAATTAAGTCAAAAGCTACACAGTTTAATTTTTTAGCAACTAATTTTTTTAAGAAATTTTCAGGTTGCACTGTTAACTGTAAAGCCGAAAACAAGGTCTGTTTTGTTTTCATACTTTCAATTTCATCTAAAGTAGGAGGTGCAATTTTTAAAATAATATCTGCTTTATATACTTCATCTGCCGAATAAACAATCTCAGCTCCTGCTTCGCTATAATCTGTATCTTCAAAATGAGCCGCTGAACCGGCTCCTGCTTCCACTACAATTTTATGCCCGTTGTTTACTAATAAAGCTACTGCATCAGGTACTAAAGGCACTCGGTTTTCTTGGAAAGCCATTTCTTTAGGAATACCAATATATAGTTTACCTTTTTTACGGGCTACTTCCAACATTTCTTCCTGAGGTGCATAACCACCCTTGGTTAAAGAAAATAAAACATCTTTAGTCATTACCATTTCTTGAACTATTTAAATATTAATAATTACTTCCGTGATATCTTGGTGCATTACAATCATCAATGGCTTTACGTTTTGGTCTGTAAATTAAACCAATTCTTAATTCCCACATACGTTGCCAAAATACAACACCTCCTGGAACAACCAATTTGATAGCGTCTGGATTATAATGTATTTCGGTAAATAAATGCCATTTTCTTCTGGAATCAAATTCAAAACCAACACCTGCATCGGGAGTTAAATTAATTTTTGGAACAAGGCCTACTACAGTTGAATATGCTGTAATCGCTCTTGCCATATTATATTCTAAACGAGCACCTAACATTAAATAAGGAATTCCTCTTCGCATAGGATTACCAAATATTTTAGCAAAATTGTTCCACTGAATGTTTGTAAACGTATTGGCGGTTGCACCAGATCTTTCTCCTGTTCCTAAAACAATAGCAGGACGTTCAATTCCTCCTTTAGTAGCATACTCAAATTCAGTTTGCCAACGAATATGATCATATCTTAAAAATTCACCAAAAATTCCTACACTAAAACTAATCAACTCACCCGAACGATGAGATGGTGCAGGTATAGCGTGTGCAAATGTTGTATTATCAGGAACATTTAAATTACGGTAACGATGACTTGATGTGGTTGGCCCAACAAAAAAACCCGCTCCTCTGAAAAATTGCGCATCCATTTGAAATGTCAAATGAAAAAGGGCAAAACATATAATTATTTTTTTTAACATCGTATTAAGCACTAATGGTTTCCATTGATTGGTTTACTTTTTTAACAAGCCCTTGTAATACTTTACCTGGACCAACTTCTGTAAAATGTGTTGCTCCATCTTCAATCATTTGAATAACGGTTTGTGTCCATTTTACAGGAGCAGTTAATTGCAATATTAAATTCTTTTTAATCTCATCTGGATTAGAAACAGCTTTAGCCGTAACATTTTGATATACCGGACAGATAGGTTGATTAAATGTTGTTGCATTAATTGCTGCTTCCAACTCTACACGAGCTGGCTCCATTAAAGGCGAATGAAAAGCGCCACCTACAGGTAATACCAAAGCACGTTTAGCTCCAGCGGCTTTCATTTTTTCACAAGCTATATTTATTCCTTCTATAGAACCTGAAATTACTAATTGACCTGGGCAATTATAATTAGCAGCCACTACTACATGCCCGCTATCTGAAATTTCTTTACAAATGTTTTCAATTACATCATCAGCTAAATTTAATACTGCTGCCATTGTTGATGGATTCAACTCGCAAGCTTTTTGCATTGCCGTTGCACGTTTAGACACCAACGTTAATGCACTTTCAAAACTCAATGTTTTATTTGCTACTAAAGCAGAAAACTCACCTAAAGAATGGCCAGCAACCATGTCCGGAATAAAAGATTCGCCCATCGTAGCTGCTAAAATTACAGAATGCAAAAAGATAGCTGGTTGAGTAACTTTAGTTTGTTTCAATTCTTCATCAGTACCAGCAAACATAGTATCAGTAATATTAAAACCTAATATATCGTTTGCTTGATGAAACATTTTTTTTGCTAAATCTGAGTTATCATATAACTCTTTTCCCATTCCAGAAAATTGAGAACCTTGACCTGGAAATACAAATGCTTTCTTCATAGTGTTAAAAGTGCGTTTTTGTTAGTTTAGATTAAACCATAAATATAACAAAAATATAGCTAAAAATAGACGCTTTTTAGCAATTAGTAACTAACGATAAGATGTTAATTTATAAACTTAAACTAGGCTTTTATTGCCCAGCGCAGTTTAGCCGAGCGAGCTCGGGGATTCGTAAAACATTCTTCAGGAGTTGCTCTTATAGGGTCTGGGGCCACTTCGCTAAAAATACCAGCACGAAATAAATACTGAAATGCTTTTTTCACACGACGATCTTCTCCCGAATGAAATGAAAGAATTGCTACACGTCCACCTGAAGCCAAAGCTTCTGGTAATTTATCGAGAAACTGATCTAATACGCCAAACTCATTATTAACTTCAATACGTAAGGCCTGAAAACAACGCTGACAAGCTTTTTTAATATCATCTTTATTTAATTGTTTGGGTAAAGCTTCTAAGGTCTCCGTAATAATTTGTTTTAATTGGCTTGTTGTGGTAATAAAATTCTCACTTGTTTGTTTAGCAATAATAGCATTTGTAATTTCTTCAAAATATGGTTCGTCCGCATTCTCAATCAAAATTTCCATGAGTTCATTCAAAGAAATTGTCTTTAATAAAGCTGCTGCCGATTTGCCTTTTGTGGGATTTAATCTTAAATCCAAAGGGCCGTCGATCTTAAAGGAAAAGCCTCTTTCGGGATTATCAATTTGCATCGAGGATACGCCTAAATCAGCCAATACAAAATTAAGAGGTCCTGATTCCAACACCAACTGATCGATACCTGCAAAATTCATTTTTTTTATGATGAGTTCATCCTCGCCATAACCTAAAGCTGTTAAACGAGCTTTGGTTCTGGGCAATTCAAAAGGATCAACATCTGTTGCATATAATTTCCCAGTATGATTTAACTGTTTTAAGATTTCCAAACTATGTCCGCCATACCCCAAAGTAGCATCCATACCTATTTCTCCGGGAAGTATATTGAGTATTTTCATAATCTCAACCACGCAAATAGAACGGTGCATTCCCGCAGGAGTTCGCCCCTGTTCCATTACCTTCTCCACATCAGCGGCATACAAATCAGGCTGTTGTTCTTTATATTTTTCTTTAAATGCTTTTGGATGAGTTCCTTTATAACGCTCTCTACGTGTGTGCTTTGGGGTTTCGTCTGCCATATAATAAAAAATAAACGACGTGAGTTTTTAATCTTACGTTGCGAGATATATTGTTAAAGATACAATTTTAATTCATTCCAAATGATTCAATCAATCCAATAAAACCACGAATAATATAACTTTTTCAGATTAGAATGTAAGAGTGATTAATATAAGAAAGGTCATATTTGTTTTAATTAATCCTCTTAATCATGAAAACTAAAACAAACGGTCCGTCGGGTTTCGAAAAAATGTCTTCAGTTGTAACAAAAGCTTCAGGAAGTACTCCAGCTTTTATTATCGCTTTTTTGATCATTATAGCATGGCTGATATCAGGGCCTTTTTTTCATTTTTCAGATACCTGGCAATTAGCAATTAATACAGGAACAACCATCGTTACTTTTTTGATGGTGTTTCTTATTCAACGTAGCCAGAACAAAGATTCTATTGCCCTTCATTTAAAATTAAATGAACTAGTAGTATCTCATGAGTTTGCTAATAACCGTTTAGTTTCAGTGGAAGATATCAGTGAGGATGAATTAAAGGTATTACAAAAATTTTATACCCATTTGGCACAAATGAGCAAAAATGAATTATCGGTAGAAGAATCACATTCTATTAATCAGGCAAATGAGTTACATCAAATAAAACATGCAACTTCTAAAAAAGAATAACGTCTTTTGTATTCTAACTATATACTGCTTTTGTTCTTTCGTTTTTAGTTTATAGTTTTTTTAGAAATAGTAATACATTATTTTAACTAGTAAATAAAAAAGCCTTTTGTTTTCACAAAAGACTTCGACATTATTATAGTTTCACCTCAATTATTTTGAGGCTGTTTCTTGATTAAAAGTACTAGCAGTAATACGTTGTTTATCTCTAAAATAAGCTACGCCTCCCCAATCAAAAATTTTCTTTTCATAAACCCAGCTATCTTGTTCACGAACCACTACTCGTTTAATAATAATAACGCCTTGGCCCGTTTGTCGCTCTTCACTGACAGTTTCCTTATGCTTAGCAATCAAATCAGTTACTTTTTTATCAATTATTTTAGTACTAACGTCGTTATTAGCAGCCATAATATTTAACTCTACTTTGTTTTCATTTTGCTTACTAAACAAAGGTTTTTCTTCTTCTATTAATTTTTCCATCAAACTTTGTTGCTTTGCTAGCTTATCATCCAATGTTTTTTTTTCTTCAGCTAATTTAGCTTCTTCTTTTTTGTTAGGTACTTTTTCTAATGCCTCTTGCTTAGCTTTATTTTTCTGTAAAGCTAACTGAATAACGTCTTTTTCAGCTTCTTTAATCCGCTTCATTGCCTCTCTTTTTTCTTTCAATAAATCTTTATCGTATTCAAAATTACCTTTCTTTTTGCTGTAATAAAACTTATTAATTGGCTCGTCAAATAAAGAATAATCAACCCCTTCATGATACTTAAACAAATCTATATCGGCAGTTATAGTCGGAAACTTAATACTAGCCTGCTCAGAAGGAATATCTTTGGTACTTACTGTGAAATATTTTTGCACGTAATTATTCTTCGATATCGCTATGATATAATCATGCCCTAATGGTAAATACACATTATAAGAACCACTATTATCTGTTTTAAAAGTGGTCATTAGTCTCCCGTTTTGTAATACCTGCACAATAACCTCCGGTATAGGAGCCGTTTCGTGAGTTACTCTTCCCTCAAAATCAATAGTAATGTCTTGTGCATAACTAAATGCAAAGCAACCTAATAACGTGAGCGTTAAGACAAACCTTTTCATTGAATAGTAGACTAATTTATAACTTCTAAAATTAAGGCTACTTGCAATGGCTTTTGTTGCTTTTTAGCGATGTTATAAACAGCAGATTGTTAGATTACGGGGCAATTTATCTTAATTAAAAGAATGAACTTAAATAGTTTCTAGTAATTCGTGTCTATATTTATCTAAAATAGTTGATTTAGACAAGAAACCAACATAAATGCCTTCATCCACTACTGGCAAATTCCAATGTCCTGATTCCTCAAATTTGCTCATCACGGAAAAAATATCTTCATTAACTTCAATTACCATCGATGGTTTTCGCATGACTTCTTTTGCTGTTACTTTATCATATAACTCTGCATTAAACATTTCTTCTCTTACATTATCTAAATAAATAATTCCAAGCAACTTATTATTTTTTTTTACAACGGGGTACGTATTTCGTTTGGAATGTTTTATTGATTCAACAATATCTCTTAAAGTAGCTTTGAAATGAATGGTTGCAAAATCAGTTTCGACCATTGACTTTATATCAATTTTACTTAGGATACTAGTATCTTTGTTATCAGATACAATAGTCCCTTTATCTTTTAATCTTCTGATGTCTAAAGACTGTGGATGAAAATGTTTTACTATAATATAACTAATAGATGAAACAATCATCAAAGGAATGATTAATTCATACCCTCCCGTAATTTCTGCAATTAAAAATATAGCCGTTAATGGTGCATGAAATACACCACTTAAAATACCTGCCATAGCTACAATTGTAAAATTGCTTACTGGTATATCCTTAAATCCAATTAATGTTAGAAAAAATGAGAATGCAAAACCTAAATATGCCCCCACAAATAATGATGGCGCAAAATTTCCACCATTACCACCACTACCTAATGTTATAGCAGCTGCAATGGTTTTAAATAATAAGGTTAAAATGATGAATATTAATAGTAACCATTTATTATTAATCAGATTTAACAATAAACTATCCTTAACTAAATCATCAGTTCTAAACTCTGAAAGAGCTTTTATACTTTCATAACCTTCTCCAAACAATGAAGGAAATAATGCAAATAAAAATGCTAAAGAAATTCCACCAATAATCCATTTGGTGATCCTTGATTTAATTTTATGAAATTTAGATTCCACTTTATCAAAGAAATTGACATAATACAAAGAAGTAATACCTGCTAGTAGCCCAAGTAAAAAGTAAAAAAATAAATTGTTGTAGTCAAATGGTTGTCTTAGTTTGAAAAATAATAAATTGCTTTCATGTAAAATGATTTTTGAAATTAATGCGCCTGATGCTGCAGCAATTAATAATGGAATGAAAGTAGTAATGCTTATATCTACTAAAATAACCTCTAAAGCAAAAAGAACTCCTGCTATAGGCGCATTAAATGCACCTGCTATACCGCCTGCTGCACCGGCTGCTAAAAGGAGAGTCCTATCTTTATAATTTAATTTATAAGTCCGAGCAAAGTTTGCCCCAATTGCTGAACCTGTACTTACAATTGGAGACTCCAACCCTGCTGATCCACCAAAACCAACTGTGAATGCACTTGTAATAACATGAGAATACATTTGACGGAATGGTAAAAAACTACTTTTTTTAGCGATTGAAAAAAGAATATCTGTATTTCCTTTACTTAATTGATTGTGTAAAATATATTTTATTATTAAAATAGTTACACCAATACCAATTAGAGGAAGAATTAAATACAAATATTTAAAATCATATTTTAAAAGAAATTCATCTACTAAATAATGACGGATGGCATGAACAAATAATTTCAAAATAACAGCAGCGATACCTGCAGAAATACCAACTAAAATACTCGAGAAAATTAGAAATTGTTTTTCTGAAGTTTTCTCGTGAATCCAATTAATAGCTTTTTCAATAAAATTTATTTTTTTTAAGTTCACTTTTAAAATTTATTCATGTAATAATTTAACTCTTTCCATCTGAAATTTTACAGTAAGCCATTTTTTTATTTGGTCAACTTGTTTTGTATTCAGTTTATTCTTACCATTCTTAACATAAACTAATAATAACGTGTCTGTTTTATTATCAGAGAAATATGTAACCCTATCAATTATAAGTTCATTTGGAACACCAAATAAAGTATAAAATTCTTTAATTGCCTCATTCTTTTTTATATTAAAATCATCCTGAAATAAAAGACTATTCTTAAGGTCATTGATTTCTTTATTTTTTATTTTTAGTAGATCTTCTTGCCTTAAAAATATATCTTGAATAATCCCCTCTTTAAGTTCATTAATATCAAGTTTACTGTCCTCACGGATGTTACTTTTAACAACAATAATAGCATTTTCTAAATCATAATTTGATTTTTTTCGCTCAAGTGCTTGTTTAATAGTATCAATTTTATAATCGTTAATAAGCGTTACAATAATTTGCCTTTTTTCAGGGATGATTTTCTTATTAAGTAAAGAATAATTAAAAACTGAAGACTCTTCTGTTAAAAATTGATTAGCATTTTGTTTAAATATTTCATTCTTAACAAAATAATATGCCAAATATAAACTTGGCAAAATCGTTAATATGGCAATCATACCAATCCAATTTTTAATTTTTTTTGCTGTAAGTGGGTCTACATGATTAACAGCTTTAAATTTTAAATATCTAACAATCAAGAAAGTTGAAATACTTATGAAAACGCTATTAATAAGATACAAATAAAATGCGCCAAAAAAATAATTCCATTGCCCAGTAGCCAAACCAAAACCAGCACTGCACAATGGCGGCATTAATGCCGTTGCTATTGCTACACCAGGTATTACATTATTAAATTTATTGCGAGAACTTGCTACAATGCCTGCTAAACCACCAAAAAATGCAATTAATACATCCCAAATTGTTGGAGATGTTCGGGCTAATAATTCTGATTGAGCATAATGAAGCGGTGAAAGAATAAAATACAAAGTAGAAGCAAATAATCCTATTAAAGTGGCTATTATTAAATTTTTTAAGGCAGATTTAATTAGTTCAAAATCATAGATTCCTGCACCAAGTCCAATACCCATAATTGGTCCCATTAATGGAGAAATTAACATTGCCCCAATAATAACAGCCGTAGAATTTACATTTAAGCCAATGGAAGCAATAAAAATGGCAAATATTAAAGTCCATAAATTTATTCCTTTAAATTCAACTCCTTTTTTTATATTATTAATTATTTCGTGTTCGGCTGCTTTATCTTCATCTAAATTCAAACGATATTTGATGATATTCATGAAGTTTTTGAGTGGGTTTTCAGGAATCGTATTCATGATTGCAATATAGATATTTTTTAGAATTTATTTTTCATCTAATACACAAGAAAGACTAGTATTTAAAATCATAAAATTGCAATTAAAATAAAACGCTAATGATTGCTTACAGGTATTGTAAGTACTGGGATTTCAGAATTATTTATGACGTTTTTCGCTGAATTAAAATTTAATATACCCGTTAAAACATTAGGCAAATTATTCGCGATAGTTATTAAATCAATGTGATTAAAACTACAATAAGCTAAAATTGCTCCTGCATAATTACTATTTGAATTGAAATGAATTTCACACGGAATTTGATGATCATCAAAAAGGGACTTTATATCCATCATATTATTCGTAATAATATGAATTTTATCTGAGGTATTAGCTTCTGATATACCTAACAAAATAACTTTTGATTTATATAACTTTGCCATATGAATCACATCATCAGCCTTTTTTAAAGTCATAAGTTTTTCATTAAAAGGGAATAGAATATTTTTATAAATCATATTTTTCGACTCCATACTTACTGTTAACAGTGGAATTGAAGTGTTGTTAACAATTGTAAACGAGTTACTTTTAAAAAACAAATCTTTATTCACTTTAGTCCCCATTACTATTTTAGTTGCATTAAAAATAGAAACTGCCTTAGAAATTGCCAACGTTGTATTTCCAGTATAAGTAATTTCTTCAATACCTATTGTATGTTTTTTCAAAATTTTAGACTTCAACTTCTCCAAATTAATTTGAGAAAAATGGATTAAGTCCTTTGTAATTAAATCAATCTCTATCGCTTCATCATCAGTTCCTCTAGAAAATGGAGCGTCAACAACATTTAACAATAATAATTTACATTCTTCTCTTTCACACAAATCTATCGCAAAATCTAATGCGTGAATCGACACATCCGAAAAGTCTGTGGGAAATAATATTGTTTTTTGCTCTGTGCTTTTCATCGATTATGTTTTAAATTATTATTTATTACTATTTTTTTTTAAGGTAAGTGACTTCATTTTTTTCTTCCTCATTCCTCGTTTTGCAGATTCAATTGCCTTTAAAATTGCATAATGCATATCATCCGCTTTGCGTTTTGCCACGATATCTTTTCCTGCTAAATTTAAAATGATAGTACAATGAAATTCTTTTTTAACTGATGAAAGGTTAAATTCTGCGAATAGAGCCTCCTTATCGAGCTTTATAAATACTTGTGCTTTTTCTCTAATAAATTTATTCAAAGCAACACTTGGCTCGAAATTTATTGATTCTATAATTATTTTCATGCTCATAAATTTATTTTTTTAAATATTAAACGTCTCTCCATCTTCAGTGTAGGTAATCTTATAAGGCCCTTGCTCCCTATCTTTCCAAGTTTGTACCGACCCCATTTCTCTGTTTCTTTTTAGTAAATTCAAATCTAAATCTTGATAAATTAGGGTTTCAGCGTTTGGAGTAGCCTCAGTTGCAATAGCTTCTCTACTAAATTCAACATCTGATGGCGTAAATATGGCAGATTGGGAAAAGTGGACATCTAAATTCTCAACATCTGGTAAATTTCCAACACATCCTGTTATTACAACATATACTTGATTTTCTATTGCTCTTGCCTGAGAGCAATATCTTACTCTTAAATAAGCTCTACGATCATCTGTGTTAAACGGTACAAAAATTATTTTAGCACCTTTACTTGCTGCAATTCTAGCTAATTCGGGAAATTCAGAGTCGTAACATATTAAAATAGCTACTTTCCCTTTATCTGTGTCAAATACTTTAATTTTATTACCACTCTTAACTCCCCACCATTTTTTTTCGGAAGGTGTAATGTGAATTTTGTATTGTTTATCAAAGGTTCCATCTCTTCTGAAAATGTAAGAGATATTATAAAGATTATCGTCTTCTACCGTAAAATGTGAGCCGCCAATAATGTTGATATTATACTTTATGGCTAATCGAGTAAATAACTTAATATACTGTGGTGTATATTTACTTAATTGCCTCATGGCTTCTGCCGGTTTTTTATTTGGTAAAAATGATAGTAATTGCAATGTTAACATTTCGGGAAACACTACAAAATCACTTCGATAATCAGATGCCGTATCAACAAAGAACTCGCAATGCTTTTCAAATTCATCAAAATTTTTAATACTTCTCATTTGATACTGTATTGCACTTACACGTACGTAATGTGATTGAGAATTTGCAGACTCTTTCTTTAATTGATAATTAAAATTTGTCCATTCCAATAAAGTAGCGTATCCACAAGATTCAGTATCTTTAGGAAGATAATCTGGTAAAATTTTCCGTAACGAAAACCCATTAGATAGTTGGGCAGTTAAAACTGGATCATAAATACTTTTATCCATAACCTTATCTACATATTGATCAATAGAAAGGCTTAAAGAATGTTTATGAAAATGAGGCAGCCTACCGCCGACTACTATCTTTTTTAAATTAAATTTTCTCGCTATATCTTTTCGACTGTCGTATAAACGTCTGCTTAATTTCATTCCTCTATAGTTATCATCAACCATTATTTCCATGCCATAAAGTGAATCACCATATTTATTATGATTACTAATATTTCCGTTATCTGTCAATTCATTCCATGAAGAAGATTCATTGTAATCGTCGAAATTGATAATTAAACTACATGAGGATGCTATAATATGCTTGCCATATTGAATACACGTTTGCCCTTCAGGAAATACGGATATAATATTTTTAAATTGGCTTTCAGACCATGGTTTCATTCCTGGAAAACATCTTATTTGCATTTCCGTAATTTGCTTATAGTCGTTGTTATTAATTTTTCTAAGCTTAATTTTTTTTATTACATTAATTTGTTCTATAGCTTCCATAATGTTTGATTTATGCAATTCCCAAAACGGGAGTACTGCCATGTGTTATAATTTGATTATAAAAATTTGTATTGAAAAGTGATTTAATTTTAGCAAATTCTGCGGGAGAAGAAACAGCAATCAAATCAACTCCTTTAAATTTCGATTCCATTAAAACGTCAAAATATGGCTCTCCATGTCCAAATACGGTATCTACTTCATACATTAAATCATGTTTTTCTAAATACCGTGAGCATATTTCAATTTTTTTTAAAATATTTTGCTGAACTTTTTTAGTTGAAGAATTAGCAACGCCTAAAATGAAAATTCTTGCTCCTGTAATTTTTGCTAATTTTACAACAAACGGAATCTTATTGAACCAATTCATTACATTTCTTAACGGAAGCATTATTTTTTTTATTTTAAAGCTCCCAGCATAATTATTAATCGAAATAACTGCCGTTTTAGTTTTTTCCATAATCAATAATGGATTAATATCAGAAAGTAATCTATCAAGTGGTGTTTTTTGGAAATCTGGAAGTACTATCAAATCAAAATCTTCATTTCTGCATAATTCAATAATATTTTTATTAAAGTTCCCTATTTCAATCTTTACATCAATTTCTGTATTAGCAAAAGATTTACTTTTGACGAATTTTTCAATACCAAGCCTTTGTTCTTTTAAGTAGAGATCAAATTCAGCCAAAGGAAGCGTGCACGTCTTGATGTAATCACCTCCTGCGGCAACTATTGGACTCACAACATTAACTAGTGTAATTGAAGCGCCAGATAAATTAGAAAGCTCTTTGGCGACACTTAGAGTGTCTGTATAATTTTCATTTAATTCAAATGGAACTAACAGTTTTTTAAGTTTTATCGTTTTCATAATCTCATGTTTTAATTGTTTAACGATTGCAAGTTCAAGAATTACAGAACAAATAACATTGATAGGTATCAATGGAATACTTATAATCATTTATTTACTATCTTCACACTAATGAATACAATTAGAGAACAATTCTATTATAAATGTGAAGACCTGTTTAAAGGGGTTGATGAAAATGAGCTTTTAAAATTAACGATGCTGAGCAAAGCCATTAGTGCTAAAAAAAACACTATTCTTATAAAAGAGAGAGAATTTTCAGACGGTATGTACTTCTTAAAAAAGGGAAAAATTAAAATTTATCAATTAACTCCTGCTGGTAAATTTCAAATTGTATACATATACACTAAAGGAGAATATTTTGGATTCAGACCTATTTTAAGTAATTCAAAAAATTCAATTTCAGCAGAAACAATTGAAGATTGCGAATTAATATTTTATCCAAAAACTACCTTCTTACAATTATTAGAATGTTCACCCACATTATCTAAAAATCTATTATTTAGTTTAAGTTATGAATTTAACATATGGGTAAATCGTATGACTGCATTTGCTCATAAATCTGTAAAAGAAAGAGTTGCTTTAGCTTTGCTTATTTTAAATGAAAAGTATAAAAAAAATATGTATGACAAAAATGTGTCGATTGATTTTGGAAGAGAAGATTTGGCAAGCTTATCAAGCACCACAACCGAAACTTGTGTGAGAATACTAACTCAATTTAAAGAAGCAAACATAATAAGTACTGAAGGAAGAAAAATAAAAATTTTAAAAGAAAAAGAATTATCAGGCATTGCTGATGTTTTTTAACAAATAAATAACTGATATTTGCTCTTTTAAATTATATTTTGCGTAGCTGTTTATAAGCCAACACAATTAGGTTCTGTAGTTCTATAGTTTTCATAATTACTTATATTAATGTATGTCCCATAACTGGGATATTAGTTGTAGCGGTAATTTTATTATAAAAATTATTATTGAAATAGGATTTAAATTTATGGTAATGCAATGGAGGAGAGATTACAATTAAATCGGCTTGTTTGTATTGTGCTAATAGTATAACATCTTCGTAATTTGCTTTACTAGAAAATTTCTCAGAACATTCATATTCAACATCAAACTTTCTTAAATAACTTTTACAATAATTTATATTAGCTTGTAATTTTTCTATTAATTGCTGAGAGTTACTATTTGATAAGCCTATAATAAACACTTTTGCATTAGAAAACTTTGCCAATACTGTGGTAAAAGGTATTTTATCAAACCAATTATCTACATCTCTAATGGGTAACACAATTTTACTTAAACAATAACTCTCAAAAATTTTATTTATTGAAATAACTGGAATTTTAGTTTTTTCAATAATATCTAACACGTTAATATTGGAAAACAATCTTTCAAATACATTTTTTGAAAAATTAGGTGCAATTATCAAATCAAAATTAGTTTGATTACAACATTGAATGATAATACTGTTCCAACTCCCCAAGGTTACAATTACTTCATCTATTAACATCATCATTCCCTCGCTATGTAATTGGTTTAATATCGCCTGCTTTTTTTGAGCGATTGTTTTTTTATATTTAAAAACAGGACATAATAATTTGCTAACAAACTGAGGGTTAAATTCTATTGTAAAAGCATGTACTATTGTAATTTTACATCCAGTTTTTATCGCAATTTCTTTAGCTATAATAAGTGAACTATTATATTGGTCTCCAAAATCAAATGGCACTACTATTTTATTAATACTTGGAATGCTCATACTATTATTTTTTTTAAATTTCTTAGAAGATTTTTTCATCTTCTGTTTACAGAATTGCAATAGATTATATATGATTCTACTCAATTACAATAAGTGATGCGGATAATTATTGCTAGAATAATTTCTTTTTATTGATAAACCAATAAATAAAAAGTACAATTGAACATGTAATCAAAATTGAAATCAAACAACTAATCCAAAATAAATTCAGGTATTCCATATTATTCGAAACGTGCTTTTTCGTCATCAGTTACGTGTTCATTAAAAAGCCATTCTAATTCTTCTTCAAAAAAGAATTTATCTTCATCAAAGGCTGGCTTTAGCTCATCCATCCATATTGCAGTTTCATCATACTTTGCAAAAAATGGTTTAGCAACCCAATCTGGATTTCGACCTTGTAACATCCTTAAAACAAATACTTTTTCTCCTTTTATTTCTGAAATACCTAATACTTGAACTTTGCCTGGTGTGCAAGACATACTTGGCCCTCTTACTGTTCGACAAACACCACTTACTTTTTGATACGCATTACGAAATATGTGCCAGGCATTTTCTAATGTGACAGCAAAATAATCTTGAGCCCCAGTATCTCTAGGTATAAACATATAATATGGAATGCAATTTAAATTCACCTGCTTACGCCACATCTCTGCCCAAATTTCAGGCTTATCATTTATATGTTTTAATACAGGTGATTGTGTTCTAATTTGAACGCCGATGCGTCTTAATTTTTTAATTGCTTCTTTTACAATAGGGGTATCTAACTCTACAGAGTGAGAAAAATGAGCCATAATTGATAAGTTAATTCCTTTTTTTATAATTCTCTCAAATAAATTCAACATTTCGTTTGCATCCTCATCACTTGTAAATTTATATGGCCAATATCCTAATGCTTTTGTTCCTATACGGATGGTTTGTAAATTTGGAATGCCTGTGTCTAATAAAGGTTCAATATATGTGGCAAAAACTTTTGCTTTCATAATCATTGGATCACCACCTGTAAATAAAACATCCGTTACCTGTTTGTTTTCTATTATATAATCTCGAAGTAGAGATGCTTCTTTTGTGGCAAATTTAAATTCATCCATACCAACAAACTGGGGCCAACGAAAACAAAATGTACAATAGGCATGGCAGGTTTGCCCTTGACTAGGAAAAAATAATACGGTTTCTTTATATTTATGTTGCATTCCCATTATTTTTTCTCCATTTACTTCTGGCACATTATGTTCTAATTGACCTGCAGGATGGGGATTTAATTCGTTACGAATAATATTTGCCATGTTCTTTATTTCACCCTTATTGTTTGTGTGATCTAAAACAATCTTCATTGCATTGTAATGCTCATCACTTAACATCCCTTTTTGAGGAAAGGTTAATTTGAACATAGGGTCATTGTCAAGATTATCCCAATTTATTAATTCGTTAACTACATAGTTATTTGTTTTAAATGGTAATACATTACCTACTACTTCTATAGCCTCTATTTGTTCGGGAGATAATTTAGAGATTTGAGGAATATTTTTATAATTGTGTAAAGAGTAAGATTGTAATTTCATAGTGGTTGTGTTTTATTATTCATTTAATTAGAAACAGGATCGAACTAATCTTGTATATTAAATGATTTGAATAGGGGTTCAATTAACACAGATCTTATTTTTAATCAATTGACAATTGTCAATTTAGATTTTTAATTAATCTAATAAATTGAGAAAACACTTGATATTACTACTATTTTTATATGACATATTGTTTTTGAGTAACAAGTGATTTAACATTTTTTTTAATTTCAAAACCGTTTCTTTAGGTAAATTGACATCTAATAACAATGCTAATTCATAAATTTCATCAGAATCAATTGCATTTATAATTTTGTAAAGAGGTTGAATATTTGCATCCCTATGCATTATCTATAAAGTGAAAAACCCACTAGGCGTTGCACACTAGCAGGTTTTTGCACAGGAATATATAAGTATAACTATACAAATATACAACAAGGTTTCTAATTAAAAATTGACAATTGTCAATTCTATTTTTATTAAAGATTAATATACTTATGGCATGGAGTTTAACATAGAAAAATATCATTTAAAATCTTCTTCCTTATTTGATTCTCTGTCCTATAAAGAATCTCAAATAATAAAAAATGGAATAATCCGAAAGGAATATTTAAAAGGAGAATGTCTTTTTAAAGAACATAGTTTTTCTAAAGGTGTATATATCATTAAAAAAGGAAAAGTAAAGATTTTTCAAACCAATAGTGATGGCAAAGAAGGTATTGTTTATATCTACAAAAAAGGAGATTATTTTGGTTATAGACCATTGTTAGCAGAAGAGCCACACCCAGTATCTGCTGTTGCAATGGATAATGTTATTGTTTCATTTTTACCAAAAGAACTTTTTTTAGAAGTATTAGAAACATCAGCAACTTTGGCTAAGGAACTTATTATTAACCTATCAAAAGAATTTTCTGTATGGATTAATAAAATGACCATCTTTTCTCAACATAGCGTAAAAGATAAAGTAGCATTAAGTTTACTGATACTAAATAAAGTTTATCAAAGAAATGAAGATACTAGTAAAAGTGTCTTTATATCAATTAATAGGGATGACTTTGCAGGATTTGTTGGAACTGCAAAAGAAACATTAGTAAGAATGTTACGCATCTTTAAAGACGAAAAAATAATAACTACAAAAGGCACTAAAATTATAATTTTAAAATACCGTGTTTTGTTAAATATGGTAGAAAACATGTAATATGCAACTACAAATATTAAAATCGAAAATACATAATGCTTTTGTTACTGAAGCAAACATTGATTATATAGGAAGTATTACCATTGACGAAGATTTAATGGACGCAGTTGATTTAATTGAAGGAGAACAAGTGCATGTAATAAACCACAGAAATGGAGAGCGGCTCATAACTTATGTAATAACTGGTAAACGTGGTACACGAGAAATATGTATGAATGGCCCAGCTGCACTCAAAATAAGTACAGGAGATAAAGTCATCATTATTGCCTATGCAGGAATGACAACTAGTGAAGCAAAAAAATATAAACCGAAAATTATTTTTCCAAGATCAGATAATTCAATTTAGCATGGAAAGAGACTACATAATAAACTTCATTTTACTTCATAACAGAAAAGCTTCTATGGAGGAACTAGAATTGCTTAGTATTGGCTCTTTGGTAATGATTAAACTTCAAATTGAATTGGAACTAATTAACATAAAAATTAAATAAACTTTCATTGTAATAGATTGTATAAAAAACAGCTTGTATATATAAAAGTTGAAAATAAGAATCCAATAAATTGGTACTCGAAAGTGTGTTCGATATGTAATAAGAAATATAGTTTAAATAAAATTACTAAACCCGAAATAGATGAGAATTTAAATTATTGTTTTGAGTGTATTTGCAAATATGTCTATGAAATTTAATTTGTATGAAATATTTACGATGATGATATTAATTGTAATTATCTGTTATATAATTTGGTTATTATCTATTGATGGTATTCCTATATTGCCAGCTTTTCTTTTAGTAATTTTAGCTTTAATTCCAATTTTGATTATGTTTATTGAAAAACTAATTAATAGAAATTCGAAATAAGAATAATTTCAATTCTTAATTTTACTATATTTAGTATCTATGTTAGAGTTTTTCGCCATTATTATCAGTATATCTGCCGTTTTTGGTTACATCAACCATAAATGGCTAAAGTTACCTACAACGATTGGAGTGATGCTTATTAGTGTTGTTTTAGGAATTGCTTTAAAATCTATTGAATTATTTAATCCAACTTATATATCGCCATTAAGAGCTTTTTTAACTGGGTTTGATTTTAGTGCTTTTGTGCTTGATTTTATTTTATGTTTCTTGTTATTTGCTGGCGCATTGCATGTAAAAATAGGACAGTTAAAAGGAGCAAAAGCTACTGTATTTTCTTATGCAACCTTGGGGGTTTTAATTTCTACTTTAATTATTGGGCTAGCTACTTATTTTGTTATTGGTTGGTTTGGGATTAACATTGACTTGATTTCATGTTTTTTATTTGGCGCCCTAATCTCTCCTACCGACCCCATTGCCGTTATAGGTATATTATCTAAATACAAAATACCTCAAAAATTAAAAACTGAGATTATAGGAGAATCCTTGTTTAATGATGGCGTTGGTGTAGTTTTATTTGCTGTTATATACTCCATTATTTTGGGTGGTAAAGAAGCTTTAACCTTTGGAAATATATTTTCAATATTTTCAGTAGAAGTATTTGGAGGTATTGGCATTGGATTACTAATTGGGTATGTAGGTTATTTTTTAATGAAGTCTATAGATCATTATCAAACTGAAATTTTAATTACACTAGCTGTTGTTACTGGTGGATATACGATAGCGGCGCATTTTCATGCATCGGGTCCATTAGCGATGGTTGTTGCAGGTTTAATTATTGGGAATAAAGGAAAAGAATTTGCAATGTCAGACACTACGGCTGAGTATGTAGATAAATTTTGGGAATTGATTGATGAAATTTGTAATACCATTTTGTTTGTTTTAATGGGCTTAGAAATTTTCTTAGTGCCATTTGACACAAACTATATTTTAATCGGTATTATTCTCATAATTGTTTCCTTAGTTGGAAGATACATTTCTTTACTTCCTGCCTTCTTTTTATTTAATAGAAATGAAACAAGAAAGAGCTTAAATTTAGCAGTTTTAACATGGGGCGGATTAAGAGGTGGTATTTCAATTGCTTTAGCATTATCATTAACTAATAAAATTGAAGGGGGTGGTTTGTTTATAGTTAGTACCTATTGTATAGTTCTATTCTCAATTCTTGTTCAGGGATTAAGTATTAATAGATTATTATCAAAATTTTAACGTATATCAACTATTACACATGCCTGCATAAGCACAATACTCACATTTATCTTCGTCTTCAGTTTGAGTAAAAGGCTGTTCAGAGATAATAATATCGCTTATTTTTTGTTTGAGATGGTCTTCAAATTCTTGTAATAACTCATTTGTAAAGTTCAAGATGCCTCCACCTTTCGCATCTTCCATAATAAACTTAGGTTGTTCTTCAAACTTTTTAAAAGGAATGATACAAGGTTGTAATTCTTCGGGACGAGCCAAATTATTTTTTACAACTAACCAAGCATACATAAATAGCTGCAACATTTTATTGTACTGGCTATCCGTAAATAAATCCTCAAAATTGGTAAACTTAAATTTATCATCGGTTTTCACAGACGATTTATAATCTATGATTCGTATTTTGTTTCCTAATTTATCTATTCTATCTGCCGAACCTTTAATATAAATAGTGGTACTTTGTCCTTTAATAGTTAACTCAACCGTTGCCATTAATGAGCGTTCCAAATCAATTAAACTTAATAATTCATTTGTTTTTTTAGAAGCTTGAATCAATTTTAAATCATTTCGCAATAATTTATTAACGTATTCATACAAGACTTTACGTTGTAAAAAGTTTTTTCCAAACTGGCTTTCGCGCTGACTAAAATAATTTTGAAAAATAAGGTTAACGCTTTCCTCCGTTTTACCGATGCAATGTTTTAGATTGTCTTCCGTTAATACCGTTCCAATAAAAGGCTTATACAACATCTCTAAACTCTCATGTAAAATAGAACCTTGCGTGTTTGCTTCTGCACTTTCTTCTACATCTTCGGTTTCCTTTATTCCAGCGCCATATCTAAAAAAGAAACGTAAAGCACAATCTTTGTAGGTAATTAATGCCGAAGGGCTTAAACCACTATACTCATCGTTAGTAATTAACTTTTTGATTATGGGCGCTAAATTTAAATCAGTTTTATTGATTGAAATTACATTTCTTGAACTAGCAGGTAAGTATCCGCCACTCAACATCACCTCTGTAATAGTGTGATGCGGGCTGTATTTTTGTAACTCAAATTGTAGTTGTGTAATAAAACGGCTTTTTTCTCCAGAACCTAATACACTGTGTTCAGTATTATAAGTAATCAGAACATTACTAGCGCGCTGTAAAATACGATAAAAGTGATACGCGTAAACAGCATCTTTATCGCCGTATAATGGCATACCATGATAACGTTTTAAATCATTTGGAATAAATGAATTGGCAGATTTACCAGATGGTAACACCCCTTCGTTTACTCCCAACAACATAATATTTTCAAAATCTAAAGTACGAGTTTCTAATACTCCCATAATTTGTAAACCTTGCAAAGGCTCTCCAATAAAAGGAACTGAAGCTGCGCCTATGATTTGCTTGTACAAACTTTTTAAAGTCAATAAAGAATCTAAATATGCATGCGTTTGTATAAGCGATTGTAAGCGATTAAAATATTTAGTAAACACATGAAGGTATTCTTTCTCCGTAGATGATAATTGTAAAGCCTCATCTTCGGAAGCGTTAAACACATCTATAATATGTGACATGGCAGTAATGCCCTGCGACGAATTACTCCAATTATTAAATAAAGCTTCAATGTATTTGTAATTGTCTTCAAATAATTCGGCTAATACCTTTGTATTTATCCATACATAGTTTTTATCAATAATTTTTTGAATGATACTTTGTAAATGAATACTAGGATTAAACGATTTGTAATACTTTTTAAATAAACCGTTTTGAAGTATTTTAAATATATCCGCAAAATAAAAACTAGCGCTTGCCCCTGCCTTTTGTGTGGATTGATGTAGACTAATTAAATTATCCATCAAATCATAAATGGGCGACAAACGCAAAGGATATTCCATGGTAATATTCACATGTTGTACTTCCTTTGGCAATTGGTTTAAAATTGGGAACAATAAACTTTCATCCGCCAAAATAACAGCCGTTTTATTTAACGACTTCCCTTGTTTAATCCATTCATGCAATTGATGAGATACGATTTGTGCTTGCCCCATTTGTTTGGGAACGGCAACTATATCGATATGCTTTGGGACTTCATTAAAATAATCTCCAATGTGACTTTTGCTATCTAACCAAGTATTACTAAAATTTTTACGTAAAAATAATCCCGCTTCGTAGCTTTCGTTTGCAACATAGTACTTATCTGCATCGTAAAGTATTGTCGCTTTTTTTTCTTTCACTAAATCTGCAAAAATGATGGTTTCTGCTTTATTTAGTGCATTAAACCCACAAATTAAAATTTTTGAAAACTGATTGATATAGGCATTGTCTTTATATCCTTCAACCGATTTACGATACATCAAACCTTGATAGGCTTGTTTTTTTTGCAACAATAATTTAGAAAAGTCTTGGTAGATTTCTCCCATTTGATGCATAAAATCTATATAATCTTGTTGCGTTGGGGTTAAACTATCAGCACTTAAGCTCCAATTTTCAATCTCTTTAATCTCTTTTAAATTTTGATATAAAGAATTTGTATCCACCAAATACCTATCAGCTTCATTAAAATCTTGAAGCATTAAAGTTCCCCATTTAGCAAAAGCATCAAAGGGTTCCGCTTTTTCTTTTAAAATCCCAACATATACTTGATATAAATCGCAAATCAAATCAATACTATCTGCTTGTTGTAAGCCAGATAACTCCGCTACTAATTCCTCTGCACTAATAATCGTTGGTAACCAAATCGTTTTTTGAAAGGCTTTAGCTAAATGTTGTTTTAAATATAAAGCACCTCTTTTGTTTGGTAACACAATACACAAATGTTCCGTATCACTAGCATGATGCTCATGAACGTATTGGGCTATGTATTGCAAAAAAGGAGTCATTTACATTAAAACTGTATTGAATTTAAAAACAGAAAAGTAGTAAAAAAGAGGCTTTAAAAGCCATTAGTTAATAAAATATTGTGGTTATTTTTTACCAATACAACCACTTTTTTTCCGTTTATGTAGTTGGGTAATAACAAGGACTTTTTTAGTTAAATTTACGTGATTTTTGAAACAACTATGAAATAGCCATGTGCCAAACCACACAGACGCATATGAAGATACATGGCGTATTCCATAAGACAATTAAAAAACAATAAATACTTACTTATGAAGACATTCTTATATACCCTCTTATTTTGTGGATTATCTACCTTATCCTTTTCTCAATCTAGTACTTGGGATTTGCAACAATGTGTAGATTATGCTCAAAAAAACAATATTTCGTTAAAGCAATCAGAGATTAGTGCCAAGATTAATAAAAACAATACGCTTCAAAGCAAAGCTGCCATTTTACCAACAGTTAATGCAGGCGTACAACACACCTATAACTTTGGTAGAACTATTGATAGATACACCAATACTTTTGCTAACACACAGGTATTATCTCAAAATTTTTACGTTTCCTCAAATGTTGTACTTTGGTCAGGTTTGGCACAATACAATAACATTAAAGCTAACGAGTATCAATATTTATCGAGTGCAGAAAGTTATTTACAACAAAAAAATGATTTGGCGTTAAATGTTGCTACTGCCTATATTAATGTTATTTTTAGTGATGAGATTTTACAAATAGCACAAGCACAATTTAAAATTACCCAGGAACAATTAGATCGTACACAAAAATTAGCAGATGCGGGAACTTTAGCAAAAAGTGCCGTGTATGATTTAAAAGCTCAGTTAGCAAATGAAGAGGTTAACGTTACTAGTTCTGATAACAATTATCAAATAGCGATGCTAACTTTAAAACAATTATTGAACTTAGATACTTTAAACAACTTTAATATCATCAGGCCAAGTGTTGAAGTATTGAATAACGAACTAGCAAGTTTATCAGTACAAAACATTTATGAAACAGCATTAAAAAACCAACACTCTATTAAAAGTGCCAGCTATAATGTATTAGCTGCCGAGAAAAGCTTAGACGTTGCAAAAGGAAGAGTAAGCCCGACTTTATCAGCAACAGGCAGTTTAGGAACTGGTACATCAGAATTGGATAAAAATATTGATGCTGTAAATTATGTTGGCCCTGAGCAAACACCATATTATGCAACAGACGATCCATATAACCCAACTATTCTTATACCTATTTATCAGCCAAAAGTAGATGTTGTTACATCTAAAAAACCATTTGCTGATCAGTTTAAAGACAACGTGAATAAAAGTGTTGGTTTTACTTTATCGGTTCCAATCTTTAATGGTTTACAAACTGTAACTGGTGTTAAAAATGCTAAGTTAAATGCCTTAAATGCCAGATATACTCAAGAACTTACCGAACAAAACTTGTACAAAACCATTGCTCAAGCTTATGCTAATGCAAGGGCTGCTCTTAATAAATTTAATGCCAATAAATCATCAGTTGAGGCTAATGAGCAATCATTTTATTACGCACAACAAAAATACAATGTAGGTGCTATTAGTACCTTTGATTACAATAACGCAAAAACACGCTTGCAAAATGCACAAGGAAATTTAGTGCAAGCTAAATATGACTACGTTTTTAAATTAAAAGTACTAGACTTTTATCAAGGAAAAGAATTAAAATTTTAAATATCTCCCATAGATAGCACATATGTTCGCTGATTAAATCTGCGATTATTGGCGAAATCAGCGGGACAACAAAAATTAATAAATATGAAAAAACTATATTGGATTATCGGAATTTGTATCGCACTATTATTTGTAGTGATTGGATTCAAATTTTTTAAAGGTGAAGAGCCTACAGAAGTTACTACAGAAAAAGCTTCGATGAGAAATATCATTGAGACTGTATCTGCTAATGGAAAAATACAACCAGAGGCTGAATTAAAAATAACTTCTGATGTATCAGGAGAGATTGTGGAAATGTATGTAAAAGAAGGCGATCAAGTGAAAAAAGGAACTTTGTTATGCCGGATTAAACCAGATATTTATGAAAGCGCTTTAGAAAGAGTAAATGCTACTGTAAATAGTTCAAAAGCAAATGTAAAAACTACGATTGCACAGTTAGCACAAGCACAAGCTAATTTAGCTAATGCTGAAGCGTCTTATGCTCGTAACAAAAAATTATTCGATCAAAATGTGATTTCTCAACAAGAAATGGATGCCTCAAAAGCAACATTTGAAGCTGCTAAAGCAAATGTGGATGGTTTATCTGAAAGCATTAAAGCATCTGATTATAATGTGAAAAGTGTAGAAGCTTCTTTAAAAGAAGCGAATACTAATTTAGATAAAACATTTATCTACGCTCCTGTTGATGGAACAGTTTCAAAATTAAATGTAGAAAAAGGTGAACGTGTAGTTGGTGTGCAAGGGTTACAAGGAACAGAAATTTTACGCTTAGCTAACTTAAATGAAATGGAAGCTAGTGTAGAAGTAAATGAAAATGACATTATTCGCATTCATAAAAACGATACGGCTTTTATTGAAGTCGATGCTTACATAGGAAAAAAATTTAGAGGGATTGTAACTGAGGTTGCGAATTCTGCTAATACAACTGGCATTTCGGTTGATCAAGTAACTAACTTTGTAGTAAAAATTAGAATACTTCGTGAATCGTATATTGATTTAGTAAATGAAAAAAACCCTGCTCCTTTCCGCCCAGGTATGAGTGCAAGTGTAGAGATACAAACCATGCGCGCTGCTAACATCATAACTGTTCCAATTCCAGGAGTAACTACTCGTAGCTCTGACACAACTAAAACAAAACAAAATTTTGAAGGAGAAGAAGATCAAGAAGTTGTTGTGAAGGATGAGAAAGAAGAAAAATTAAACACCAAGAAAGAAGAAATTAAAGAATGTGTTTTTATAAATAATAACGGCGTTGCCAAAATGGTTTATGTTACCACTGGTATACAGGATAATGATTACATTGAAATTAAGAGCGGTATTAAGGTAGGAGATGAAATTATTTCCGGGCCTTATGGTGCTGTTTCTAAAATTTTAAAAGATGGGAAGAAAATTAAAGTAGTTGACAAGGATCAATTATTTTCTGAGAAAAAATAACCTTGGCGTACTTATTACACATAGAAAGTAGTTCAACGGTTTGTTCGATTGCTATTTCAAAAGATACTGAATTAGTAGGTTTAAAAGAATTGAATAATGGATATACGCATGCAGAAAACCTCCATGTGTTTATTGAGCAATTATTAAAAGAAACTTCTTTAACTACAAAAGATTTAAATGCTATTTCTATTAGTTCGGGTCCTGGTTCTTACACTGGTTTACGTATTGGTTTTTCGGCAGCTAAAGGCTTAGCTTATGTACTAAATATTCCTTTAATTACTATTGACACCTTAAAAGCCTTAAGTAATGGAGTTATGCAAAAAGTGCAAACAGATGTCTTGTTTTGCCCACTAATGGATGCGCGACGCATGGAAGTGTATTGTGCAGTGTACGACAAAAATTTTAATTCTATCCTACCAATGCAAGCTTTGGTGTTAGATGAAGAAAGCGTTAAGGTATTTAATCAAAATAAATCCATTTACTTTTTTGGAGATGGAATGTCAAAAGCAAAAGACTTATTACAAAACATACCAAACTCAAATTTTGTAGAGGATGTAACTGCAAGTGCATCGGCTATGATTAGCTTAGCGTATCAAAAATATATTGCTAAGGATTTTGCAGATACTGCTTATTCGGAACCAAATTATTTAAAAGAGTTTTTCTTTACAACTGCTAAAAAATAAATCATGTCTCAAAAAGTAGCCTTTGTTATAAATCCAAATGCAGGAGTTAAAAAGAAAATCAATATCATTGAGTTTATAAAAGAGCATTTTCCAAAAACAATTTCTTACGATTTAATTGTTTGGAAAAACAAAGACGATTTTGATTCGGTAAAACAACAAATTCTTTCTGGTAATTATACTATTGTAGTTGCTTGTGGTGGAGATGGAACCGTTAATCAGGTGGCTTCTGTTTTAACTCATACCACGATGGCTTTAGGTATTTTCCCTTTAGGTTCAGGCAATGGTTTAGCTCGCAGTAATCAAATTCCACTAGACTTAAAACAAGCTTTACAAATTATTGAACGAGGAACTATTAAACAAATTGATGGCGCTACAATAAATGGTTATCCGTTTTTTTGTACAGCTGGTGTAGGATTTGATGCGCATATTGCTAACGAATTTGCAACTAGTACAAAGCGTGGTTTTGTAACCTATTTTAAAACCACAGTTAAAGAATTTTTTAATTACTCCCCTAGCCTTTATAAAGTAACTATTGATGGCAAAATCATTGAAACTAAAGCGTTTTTAATTACCGTTGCAAATGCTGGCCAATGGGGCAACAATGTTTACATTGCGCCAGAAGCAGAATTAAACGATGGCATTTTAAATATTAGTATTCTAAAACCTTTCTCCAATTTTGCAATTCCAATGATTGGCATCAAATTGTTTTCTAAAAAAATACACACTTCTATTAATTTGATTTCAGAAAAAGGTAAACAAATTGACATTGAATTTGAAGGCGAGTTACCAGTGCATTTTGATGGAGAACCAATTCGAGTATCTAATAAATTAAGCATTACAATTTTACCCTTGGCATTAAAGATAGTATGCTAAATACTTATCTTAAATCTGGATTAAAAATGACATGTATCATGTTTTTATACAATATATGTTACAAACTATAGTCATACTATATAGTAACTTTATTAAAAAAATAAATCATGAAAACTGAAAAAATAATTATCGCCAATTTAAAATGTGGGGGTTGCGAACATACTATCAAAACCAAATTAATGGAACTACCTGGTGTAGAAAGTGTTGTTGTTAGCCACGAGGAAGACTCAGTAATAATTACACACAACGAAACTAGTAGTCGTAAAGATTTCACTGATAAGCTGCATAACTTAGGTTATCCTGAAGCTACGGAAGAAAATGGATTATTACTACAACTTAAAAGCTACGCAAGCTGTGTGGTTGGTAGAATGACAAAGTAATTAAACTCAAAAAAATCCCCATCAGCAAATGCTAATGGGGATTTTTATTTTGTCAGTTCGAGCGAAGTCGAGAACAAGACTACATATTTTCAATTACTAAAGCACTAGCACCACCACCACCATTACAGATAGCTGCTCCACCAAACTTAGCATTGTTTTGTTTTAATACGTTAATTAAGGTAACAATAACGCGAGCTCCTGAGCAACCTAATGGATGACCTAAAGAAACCGCTCCACCGTTTACATTTACTTTACTAGCATCTAAGTTCATTAATTTCATATTAGCTAAACCAACCACAGCAAATGCTTCGTTTAATTCAAAATAACTCAGGTCACTCATTTTTAAACCAGCTTTTTCAACCGCTTTTGGTAATGCAATAGAAGGCGTTGTTGTAAACCACTCAGGTGCTTGTTCAGCATCTGCATAACCTTTAATTTTAGCTAATGGCTTTAAGCCTAAAGCATCTGCTTTTTCTTTGCTCATCAATACTAAAGCTGCTGCACCATCATTCATCGTGGATGCATTAGCAGCAGTAACCGTTCCGTCTTTAGTAAACACTGGTTTTAAACCCGGGATTTTTTCGAACATTACTGCTTTATATTCTTCATCTTCAGCAAATAAAACCGTTCCTTTTTTAGTAACGATTTCAACTGGTACAATTTCTTCTTTAAATTTACCAGCTGCCCAAGCTGCTGCCGAACGTTTGTAAGATTCAATAGCAAATGCATCTTGATCTTCACGAGTAAAATTATATTCTTTAGCGCATAAATCAGCACAGTTACCCATTGGTACGTTACCGTAAACATCTGTTAAACCATCTTTTGCTAAACCATCAACTACAACACCATTACCATATTTAGCACCCCAACGGTTATTCTCTAAATAAAAAGGGACTTGACTCATGTTTTCCATACCACCAGCTACTACAATATCAGCATCGCCTAATAGAATTGCCTGAGCTGCTAATGAAATAGATTTCATACCACTAGCACATACTTTGTTAACTGTAGTACAATTAACGTTATCAGGTAAACCAGCAAATTTTGCTGCCTGACGTGCTGGAGCTTGACCTAAATTTGCTTGTAATACAGAACCCATAAACACTTCGTTTACTAAAGCTGGATCTAAGTTAATTTTATCTAAAGCGCCTTTAATAGCTATTGCTCCTAATTTTGTTGCTGAGATACCAGCCAATGTTCCACCAAAAGAACCTAGTGGAGTTCTAACAGCCGATACGATATATACTTCTTTGCTCATTGTGTTTTGTTTTTAGTTTATAATTGTGCGCCAAATATACTATCCAATTGAGATTTTGGTTTCCCATTCATCTAAAATTGATTAACATTTTTAATAGTAATTAACAATTATTATCTATTGAAAAACGAGGTAAAAGACCATAAAAGTAAAACTCACCGATTACCCACTACCGATTACCTAATTTTCAGTGTTTTTAATGAAATATAACAAGTCGATTTGTAACAAAATGCTATAAAACAATACCTTTGAGGCTTTGTTATCTAAATACTATGTTCATACGATTTTTAATCTTTTTTATATTAATTGTTTTAGTAGAATTATACTTTTTACAAGCTCTTAAAACCATCAGTGTTGATTATACTCCTCAAAAACGAAAAATCCTTTTTTGGATTGCTTATTCATTAGCAGGAATCAATATTTTAATTAGCTCAGTCGCTATGTTTTATCCACCACCAGAGTGGAACAATTTCTTGCGTTTTATTTCATCTGCTGCTCTAATTTTATTTGTTTGCAAATTAATTGGTTCTTCATTTTTATTAATTGATGATATCATTCGTTTATTTAGATGGATGGCCAATTTATTTAATAAAGTACCAAAACATAGCATTGAAGAAGGCGCCAATCAAATTAGTCGTTTAAAATTTTTAAGTTATTTGGCGGTTACATTTACGGTTATTCCTGCCTTTTCCTTTTTATATGGTATGGTGAGGGGTGCTTACAAATACAGAGTTCATAAAGTAAAAATAACGTCTCCTAACTTGCCAGAAGCATTTGATGGCTTTAAAATCGTTCAATTATCAGACATGCACTGCGGTAGTTTTATGAGCTCTGATCCATTAGTGAAAGCATTTAATATTGTATTAGAACAAAAGCCAGATGCTATTTTCTTTACTGGAGATTTAGTGAACAACGAAGCTAATGAAACAGAAATGCATTTGGAAACCTATAAGATGTTGAAAGCACCTTATGGTGTTTATAGTATTTTAGGGAATCATGATTACGGCGATTATAAACAATGGGAAACGCCCGAACATAAAGTTGCCAATTTAGATACTTTAAAAGAAATTCAAAAACAATCGGGATGGCGTTTATTAATGAACGAACATGTGCCTATTGAAAAAGATGGACAAAAAATTGCGTTACTAGGAATTGAAAACTGGGGCGGTAACTTACGTTTTCCTCGTTACGGTAAATTAGATAATGCACACGCAGGAACTGAAGGATATCCATTTAAAATACTATTATCACACGATCCTTCACATTGGGATGTGCAAGTGAGCCAGGAACAAAAATATAATGACATTGATTTAACTTTAAGCGGACATACACACGGAATGCAGTTTGGCATTGAAATACCAGGTCTTATAAAATGGAGCCCAGTTAAATATATATACAAACATTGGGCTGGTTTATACAAGCAAGAAAATCAGTATTTATATGTGAACCGTGGTTTAGGATTTTTGGGTTACCCAGGCCGTTTAGGTATTTGGCCAGAGATTACAGTGATTGAGTTGAGCAGAGCTTAAAAACAATTTTCAAAAAAATAATATTACTTTTGTTTAAAAATAAACGCGATTGAGTGGCGGGTATACAACTACCCTATGGGATATACCCGCCATTTTATGGCGGGTATAGACTAGTTATAACCAATTCGGCAAGACCAACCTAAATGCAATGACAATACCTAAAGCGACAATCATTCTTATTTTAGTTTTTGTTTTGACAGCAGGACTTTCATTTTTCTTTGAAAACTCATTCGACGAAATAATACGTTATTTGTATTCATCTCTTACATGTAACAAAATTTCATTTATACAGCCTCGTAAATACATCCATTTTGCTAGCGACCTTTTCGTTGTTTCCTTTGGACTATTCGTAACTATAATTTCTTATCTTATTTATACCCAGACAACCAAACAGAAAATATTAAATTGTTGTTTGACGATATTGTTGTTTCCAATAACAGCTGTACTTTATTGTTATTTTGACAGTACAATTAAATTATTGCAATGTACTGCGTGTGACAATGGAACAATGACTTTGTCATATAGCGACATTCGTTATGACAAAATATTTGTAATTGGTTTAATAATTTCACTATTACCATTTTTGACCACAGAACTTAAGAAAATTATGCAGACACGTAACAAGACGTAAACTTTGTGTGCCTCACTGGTTATAACACGCCCTACTTCGTAGTTATAAAATTTCAAAAATTACTGCACCAATTTTTTAGCCTCGTTAATATCCATACGAGCGCCATCTTTAAAGGCTGCTACAAAGCAATCTTTGTAACCTAATTCGCGCATTTTAGTTTGGTGTTTAGTAGCCAAATCAAAGGAAGTGAAATTACCTGATGTGTATTTTATAACCGTTCCTGCTTGATAAAACCACACTTCTGTTACATTAGGGAATTTTGTTTTTGTATCAACTTCTTTATCCATACTGGCGAATTGTATTTTAAATACAATGCCTGTTTTAGTTACTGCTACTTCCTTAATTTCAGTAACGGTATTCGTTTTTACAGTTGTTGTTAAAGCTTCAATCTCTTTTATTTTTTGTATCGCACGACTTTTATCCTTCACATCTAAAGCCTCTGCCTTTTGATACATACCTAAAGCATCCAGATAATTTTTATTTTTAAAATTCATATCAGCAACCGCTAATAACTGCTTGTATTTATTTTCCTGTTCGTTAATTTTAGACTGTTGTGCATTTTGTGCTTTAGCTAAAGAATCTGCTTTAGCTTTTTTTACGGCATCATCTTTCTGTTTCTGTTCAGTCGCTGCTTTAGCAATAGCTTCTGCATCTAATTTGTCTTTGGCTTCTTTTAGTTCTTTAGCTTTTTGTTCTGCCAAGATTTTTTCTTTTGCCTTTTGTTCGGCAGAGTCATTTTTAGTTGAACTTGCCGAAGCTTCTTTTTTTATTTCAACATCGGTTCCTTCTTGAGGTTTATCAATCGTTTTAACTTCTTCTGGCTCTGTGTTTTTAGAATCTTCTGTTTCATTGTTAACAGCAACAGTATAGGTTTCTTTTGCTAAAGGAACTTGGTTTTCAATAGCATCATCGTATGTTTTTTTAACTCCTTCCTGCTCATCTTTATATTTTCTAAAAGCTCTAAATAAACAAGCGGCTAAATAACTTTGTCCTTTTTCGGAACCTAAAAATTTTTCTTCTTGCGGATTTGTTAAATACCCTATTTCTGTTAATACACTTGGCATAGATGTTCTCCACAATACCCAAATACTTTGGCGGTGCACGCCTTTATCTACCCTACCCGCTTTATTTAAATACTGGTCTTGAATTTTTAAAGCTAAACCCGCACTTTGTATTACATAGCTAGAAGTGTAGTTACTCATAATAATATAACTCTCTTCACTATTTGGGTCAAAACCTTGGTATTTAGTTTCGTAATTATCTTCTAGTAACATCGCCGAGTTCTCACGTTGTGCTACTTTCATTTTACCTTCTTCATTTTTTAAACCCATCACATAGGTTTCTGATCCAAAAGGTTCAGGGTTGGCAGTTTCAACAACAATGATTTTACCTCTAGAATTTTTAAATGTTTTCGGGCGCATTTTACCCGTTTTTTTATCCTTTACCATTACTGGTTTTCCTGCGGCATTGCAATGAATGGATATAAACAAGTCTGCATTATTATCATTAGCTATTCGTGCTCTATCCTCTAGCTCAACAAAAACATCTGTTTTACGGGTAAAAATCACTTTAACATCTTTTATATGTTCTTCAATTAATTTACCAAGCTTTAATGATACCGCTAAAGCAACCTCTTTCTCCTTACAGGTTACACCATTACAGCCTGGGTCTTTTCCACCATGCCCTGGGTCAATCACAATAATGCGTACTTTACGTTTAGGGTCATCTTTATGTGAATAAAAAGAAGAAAAGCATAGCACAATCAACACTTGTGTCAACAATAGTTTAAAGAGAAAATTATATTTTTTTACCATCATATCTGTAAAAAATTACTACCAATTATACGAGTAATTGTTAGCTTTGTAAGTTTAGGTAAATTTAGGGTCAAGTCACTATCAATACGGTTAAACATATATATCTTTTACTCTTATTATTGTTAATAAGTACAGCTTCAGCTTGGGCTCAAGACTTAAAATCAAACCCTGTTAGGCCTGTAACATATCCTAATAATGCACAGCCTAAGGATAGTGCCTCATTTTCTCCTAATTTCTCTGACCCAATACCAACTGATAGCACTAAAACAGTAACCGTTGATTCTCTAGATACAGAGGAAGAAGAAACAGAGCCTTTAGAACATGCTATCATTTATAACGCCAGAGATTCGATAAGATACGAAACCAAGGGACAAAAAATCTATTTATTTGGTGATGGCTATGTGAATTATGAAGACATGAACTTAAAAGCTGAGTTTATTGAAATTGATAATGAAAAAAACACTATTACTGCTTATGGTAAAAAAGATAGCTTAGGTAAAGATGAAGGGACTCCCGTTTTTAAAGATGGTGCGCAAGAAATTGTATGTCGAAAAATGATTTATAACCTTAAAACCAAAAAAGGAAAAATTTATGATATTCAAACTAAAGAAGGAGATTTAATATTAAAAGGTAGCGAGGTAAAAAAAGACAGCAACAATGTAGTTTATATGAAGAACCTACAATGTATTCCTTGTCAGTATGAAGATTCAAGAACAATATTTAAAGCAAAAAGAGCAAAAATAATTCCTGACGATAAAATTGTGACAGGTCCCATGTATTTAGAAATTGGTGGCGTACCTACTCCTTTAGGTTTACCTTTTGGTTTTTTTCCAAATACAAAAAAACGACACTCAGGTATTTTAATTCCATTTTATGGTAATAGCGATGCCCTTGGTTTTTATTTAAAAGACGGCGGTTTTTATTGGGGAATTAACGACCAAACTGACATGACTATTCGTGGAGATATATACAGTAATGGGAGTTGGGGTTTACGAACCTTAAATAATTATGCAGTTAATTACAAGTTCAGTGGTGCATTATCATTAGGTTATTCTGAATTTAGAAATGGGGAAAAGGAAATTCCATCTACTTACTCAAAACAAAAAGACATTTCTATTAATTGGCGACACATACAAGATCAAAAAAATAATCCCACTATCAGATTTGGAAGTGATGTTAATATTAGAACATCTAGATACAATAAGTACAACGCACAAAATACGGGACAGTACTTAGCAAATACATTTCAATCTAATATCAACTTTTCAAAAACATTTAAAATTGGAACCTTGGGTATTAATGCCCGTCACGATCAAAATACTCAGACTAAAATCATGAACATATCTTTTCCAGAGGTGACTTTTAACGTTAATCGTTTTTATCCTTTCAAAAAAGAAACTCGTATCAAACAAAATCCTATTGATAAAATTGGCATTAGTTATTTGTTAGAGGCCAGAAATACTTTATCTGGTTATGATACATCTATTTTTAAAGGCAGCATAGCTGATAGTTTAAAATATGGATTCAGACATAGCTTGCCAATATCTACTAACATTACTTTATTTAAATATTTCACCTTAACTCCTGCATTAAACTTAAGTGCCGTGATGTATACAAAAACAACACGAAAAGAATTGGATGAGTCTACCAATAGAATAGTAAGAACAACTGACCAGAATTTTAAAACAGGTTATGATGCAAATTTCAATTCGTCATTGACTACCAAATTATTTATGGATTATTTGTTTAAAGGAAAACGTTTAAAACAAGTTCGACATTTATTAATTCCTAGTTTAGCATATACTTACCGTCCTGATTTTGGAGAAGAACAATATGGTTTTTGGAAAGATGTAATAAGCGATACCACCTATAGATACAAAAATAAATATTCAATTTTTGAAAATAATTTATTTAGTGGTCCCGCTCAAGGTACTCAAAATAGTTTAAGTGTAAATTTAAATAATAATTTAGAGGCTAAAGTTCGCCACAAAACAGATACTGGTTTTGTATTTAATAAAGTAACACTTTTACAAAATTTAAGTTTTGCAGGCTCTTATAATTTTGCGGCAGATAGTTTTAAAATGAGTAATATATCGATGACAGGTAGAACCAAAATTTGGAAATACTTTGATTTAGTATTTGGCTCAACCTTTGACCCATATTACACAACCGTATTAACTAATACATTAACCAATACTGAGTATGCCTACAGAACCAGTAAATATTTAGCAAATACCAATGGACGAGTAGTAGATTTTACAACGGGCAACATTGCTATTAACGCAGCCTTTAGTTCAAACAATATTACCTCTCGTGCTAAAAAACCTGACTTAACAAATGGCGCCGAAAAAGGCGCTGTGATAACCAATACAGCTCAGGCTCAAGAAAAATTACCTTGGAACTTAAATATTTACTATAACGTTACTTACACTAAAATTTTAAATAAATTAAAAGACATTCAAACGCTTAACTTTAGTGGTGATATATCTGTTACAAAATTTTGGAAATTAGGTGTAACCAGTGGTTATGATTTTACGAATAAAAATTTAAGTTACACTAGTATTAATTTATATCGCGATTTAAAATGTTGGGAAGCGCGTATTGATTGGGTGCCATTTGGGTTTAGAAAAAGTTATAGCTTAACCATTAACTTAAAAACAAGCATGTTAAGCGATGTGAAAATACCGAGACAAAGACAGTGGTATGATAATTTTTAAGAAATTACATAGCGTGTATGTCTCTCAATTGCTTTTTTAAAATATGATATAGTTCGGAAGCTTTTTGGCTACCAATGCGATAAGTGAAACCTGCATTATCTTTGAGTTCTATAAATTCATTGCCACTAGTAAAAAAACGAATAACACCTTGGCTATGAAGATTATAAACTGCTCTTCTGAAAACATGTTTTTTGTAACGGCTTTTTCTAATATGAGTAATGGTATCTAAATTAATTTTAACACGACGTGCTGTCCAAAACCCATCAATAACAATGTACGATGAAAATACTTTTATGTGCGTATGTAAAATAAAAGTCAGCATAGCCGAAAATGATAAAATTAATAACCCCAATAAAAAGAAAATTTTTCCTGAATTTGGAATATCATCTACAGGATAAGAGCCGATTTTAAAAACCGCTACTTGCACAGGTTTGGGATTCTCGCTCCAATAATAACCTACAAAACAAAATAAGGCGATAATGGTTCGCCAAATAATACTGAGTCGATTATGACCCATGTATTGCTTTTCATTAAATAATTGTTTATCTGTTTGTAATGCCATTTTGTTAATCAAATTTACAAAAAATTAAGATTAAAATCTAACCATATAAGGCATATAAGAATTACAAAAAACTACTATTATGCACTTTTATGGTTTAAAATTAATTTGCATCATTACAAACAACTCCCTACCCTCTCTTGGTTTAATGGAATTATAAGCCATTTCCATGATTTTAATGTCAAATAATGGAGAAAATAATGTTTGATATTCTTCTGTATTTCCACCAAAAGGAGGTTTGTCAGTATTTAATACATCATTAAACAATAAGCCTACTAATTTACCATTGGGCTTAAGAAGCTGTTTCATATGTTGAGCATACTGTTTTCTTAAAGAAGGATTTATGGCACAGAAAAACGTTTGTTCAATAATTAAATCATACTGCCCTTGATGTTCAAAAAAATTTTGATGAATTAATTGCTCAGAAGGAAATTTCGGCAAGCGTTTTTTGATATTTTGTAAAGGCTCTTCTGCAAAGTCTAATACAAATACATTTTTAAATCCTTTATTAAATAAAAACTCTGCTTCGTATGAATTTCCAGCTCCTGGTATTAAAATTTTTAAGTCTTTATTACTTAATTGCTCTATATACGTTTTTAATGGCAGCGATACTTCGCCTATATCCCAGCCAAAATCATCATTTATGTATCTAGTATTCCAATAATGTTCCGTTAAATCGTGCATGCTTTTTTTTGTAAAAATAGGATTAAAATGAGTAAATTCATCTCAATTTTAGTAATGCTTAAAAATCCATTAATAGCTTTTTTTAAATTGATTCGTATCGAGAATCTCTTAATTATTGCTATTACTCAAATTTGCATGAAGTATTTGGTATTTGCTCCATTAAACGAGTATTCAAATTTTACTCCTGTATTGTTTATCATTTCATTATTAAGCACCATTTTAATTGCAGCAGCTGGCTATATTATTAACGATTACTTTGATGTAAAAACGGATAAAATTAATCGTCCTGAAACAGTAGTAATTGATGTTACCATTAAGCGCCGTTGGGCAATGATATTACATATTGTATTTAATGCTATTGGTTTGATTTTAGGTTTTTATTTAGCATTAAAATGTCACAGCTTAATTCTATTAACTTTTCAAATATTAAGTATTCTATTACTTTGGTTTTATTCTACTCACTTTAAAAAACAATTATTAGTAGGCAATATTGTTGTATCTCTATTAACGGCTACTATACCATTAATGCCAATGGTTTACGACTATTACTTAATTGGTGAAATTAGTCCAATCATTTCTTTTGCTATTGGTGATTTTTTGAAAACCTTAGTTATTATTATTTTAGGCTATAGCGCTTTTGCCTTTTTAACTTCCTTTGCTCGTGAAGTTATTAAGGACATGGAAGACTATCAAGGCGATATACAAACAGGTGGAAAAACTATGCCAATTGTTTGGGGTATTATTACAAGTAAAGTAGTGACTTTTTTTTTAATTGTCATTACTATCGGATTATTACTATTAGCTAGCTATAAATTTTATAAAGAACAACAATATATTGCTGTGTATTATATTTTAGGTGTCGTTGTACTTCCTTTAATTGCATTAATCATTCAAACCATTAGAGCTAAAACATCTAAGGATTTTAAAGTGGCAAGTTTATTGCTTAAATTTGTGATGTTATTTGGCATTGCCTTTACCATTATTATTAAATATTTATATCAATAATCATTTTTCAGAAAGCATACATTTTATTAAGAAATGATTAACCACAGTAACATTAAAAAAACAATCATACATTCAAATGAATAGTGTAGAACAACATATTAAAGAATTTCCTTACCAAATTATTTTAGGGTCAAATTCCCCTCGCCGTCAGGAGCTACTAAAAAGCTTAGGCTTTGATTTTTTAAATAAACCTATTAATGCCGACGAGTCTTTTCCTATTGATTTATTGGCTGAAGAAATTCCTTTATACTTAGCAGAAAAAAAAGCGGATGCTTACCCTGACGATTTAAAAGAAACTGAAATTTTAATTACAGCTGATACCATTGTTTGGTGCGAAGGAAAAGTATTTAATAAGCCGGAAAATTTTGTAGAAGGAAAAAAAATGTTAGAAACATTAAGTGGAAAAATGCATGAAGTGTTTACGGGAGTATGTTTAAAAAGTGGAAATAAACAAACTACGTTTTATGATGTGAGTAAAGTATATTTTAAAAAATTAAAGCCAGAAGAAATTGAATACTATTTAATGAATTTTAAACCTTACGACAAAGCTGGTGGTTATGGTGTACAAGATTGGTTGGGCTATATTGGTATTGATAAAATAGAAGGTAGTTTTTATAATGTGATGGGCTTGCCTGTAAAAGAATTGTATGAGGAATTAGTGAAATTTTAAATTCAGTTACTTATCTAACCAAGATTTAAACTCGTTTACTCGCTCTCTGCTTACAATAGCAGATTCGTCTTCTAATAACTCAGAGTTTATTTTTAAACGACTATTAAAGTAAGAACTCACTTTTTGGACAGAATTGATACAAATTAAAACCTTACGATTAATCCTAAAAAATAGATCGGGAGCAACTAATCCTTCAAGTTGATCTAAGGTATAATCTACAGGATAACGTTTTCCTGAATTAGTTAGCATTAAGGTAATACCATCTTCGGCAATAAAATGAAGTATATCATCTGTTTTGACAGAAACAATAGTATCGCCCATTTTTACCAAAAACCGATTTTTGTACTGCTTATTTAAATTTTGATAAGCGCTAGCAATATCTTTTATAATTGAAACCTGTTGTTGATTATTAAATTTTTTAAGTTTATCAATCGCTCCTCTTAAATCCTCTGTTCCAATTGGTTTCAAAAGATAATCTACACTATTAAGTTTAAACGCTTTTATGGCATATTCATCATATGCTGTTGTAAAAATAACAGGGATATCAATTTGTACCTTAGAGAAAATTTCAAAACTCAATCCATCTGCCAAATGCACATCAACAAATAAAACATCTGCCTTGGTGCCTTTTTGAAAGACCTCTATACTTTTTTTAACCGAATCAAATGTTGCAACGACATTGATAGAAGAATCTATTCGTTTTAATAAGTTTACTAAATGCTCAGCAGATAATTTTTCATCTTCTATAATAATAGCGTTCATTTGGAATATAATAAAGGGATTTTAACACTAAATGAATTGGCATTTTCAATAATCTCTACTATTTTCGTCGTAAAGTAACTGTATCGATCACTAATATTTTTTAATCCAGTTTTAGAACTCGGCTCGCTTTGAGAACGTAATTGCAGATTATTACTGACTTCTAATACGTCGTTCTCCATTTTAATTCGAACTGTTAATGGTTGTGCTTCCGATATTTCATTATGCTTAATCGCATTCTCCACTAAAATTTGAATGGCCATTGGTGGCAATAATAAACGCATCGCATTTTCAGGAATATCAATATCAAATTTAATATTCGTATCAAATCTAATTTGCAATAAATAAGTATATGAACGAATAAACGTTAATTCATCTTGCAATGTCACTAATTCATTATCCTTATTATCTAACAAATAACGATACACTTTAGACAATTGATTAATAAAATCAACTGCTTTATCCTGATCTTTATATACTAATGACGACAACACACTCATATTATTAAATAAAAAATGTGGATTAATTTGATTTTTTAAATTTTGTAATTGTGCTTGTACAACTTCTGTTTTATGATGTTCAATTTCGACCAATGAAGTTTTCCAATTTTTAAAAAACTGCATTCCTATTTCAACGGTCAACAAAATAGTAGAAACCATTACTCCAATAATGATAGCCGTTGTCATAAATGCATCCTTGGTGCTTTCTGGGAAATTACAAACGTATTTATTAAACCCTAACATAGATATATAAATCAAAAAGGCACTATATAGCATACTAACAGGCAGTTGAACGAGAATACGCTTTATAGGCTGCCCTACCCATGGATATTTAAGATTCATCCAATAATCAATGCGTAAATTGCCTTCCCAAACAAAAATGGTAATTATAATAGATGTGAAAAAATCAAAAAACTGATTATGTCCTTCTGGTTTAGCTTTCATTATAAAATCCAATAGAAAGGATATTGCTATCCCAACTAGTATCATATATATAAATCGACTTTTATTTTTACGCATGTTATAAAATTACTAAAAAAGATTTAATATTAGTTTTTTGCCATTTGCTCAATTTTACTTAACCAAGCTTCTCTAAATTTTTGTGATGATTTTCTAATAGGCGCAATAGACGTTACTTTTACTGGCGTTATGCCACAAAACTGCATCACTCTTTTCTTTACTTGATTAACAGATGGAGCCATAAAGAAATAGCGATACAACCAAATTGGAGTATCCGTGGTATAAATTAAATGGCCCGTTTTACCACTTAGTAATTTATCCCAAAGCGGGCTATTTTCTTTATACTTAAATGCAAATCCTGGTAATAATACTCTATCAAAGAAACCTTTTAATAATGCTGGAACAGATCCCCACCAGACAGGATGAATGATAACAATGTGATTGGCCCACGTAATTAATTTTTGAGATTTCACTAAATCATCTTCTAATTCAGTTCGATGTGAGTAACCAAACTCTAGGTTTAAATTGAATTTTAAATCCCTCAAATGCAAAATTTCTACTTCCTTTCCACCTTTAACGCTTCCTTTTCTATAGGCTTCTGCTAAAGAATAACAAAAACTTTCTTTATTTGGGTGTCCGTTGATTATTAATACTTTTTGCATAATTTTAAAATTGAACCTTGTAAACAAAATTTGGAAAGAAACCAATTTGATAAGCTGTATTGATATTATTGGTTAAAGGATTATAACGTTGAGCAAATACATTTTTATTATTGGTTACGTTTTGCACATCAAAGAATAATGATTGCGACATTTTTCTTTTCTTACTGTTTAATGTAAAACCAGTTTTTACATCTAATCTAAAAAAATCGCTATTACGTTGTGAAAAAGCATACTCATCTCCTTTTAATACTTCTTGTTTAACAGTTTGAGAAGCTGCTAAATCAACAGGCGTATAATAGCGTCCGCCTGCTTGAGTCATTTTTACATCAATAGTAATGGTATTACGTTTTGCTTTTCCTAATTTAAATTCTTTTCCAACTAATACATTATATACATACTTACCATTAAAAGCGGTGTTGTGTTTTACATTATCACTGCCTTTATAAGTCGATTCGTAAATAGTACCAGTAATCAAACCATAATAGCCTTTCGTGAAAAATTTCTCAATAGTCAATTCTGCTCCATAATTTTCGCCAGCACCTGTGTTTTTTAAGTAGCCTTGTTCTGTTGGATTAAAACTAGAACCTGTATTTAACATAGAGAAACTGCTTGGCGTTTCTGTAACTGGTATATTAGATAAGATTTGATAATATACTTCTGTTTTTACTCGCCAATCTTTAAATGGTAATACATCATAACCAACAACAAAATGCTGGCTGCGAGTAAAATCTAAATTTTTATTAGATTGATCATAAGTTCCATCTGTATTTGGAGTGCGATAAAAATACACATCTGTTGGTTGCATTTGACTATGCATACCATAACCAACGCTAAATGTATTTTTTTGATTAGCTTGGTATTTTAATCCAACTCTTGGTTCAATAGAATAAGATTCATTTAAAGTTAAGTATTGAGAGTGTAATCCTAAATTTAAAGTCAGCTTATCTGTAAAGTTATATTTAGCATGCGCATAGCCTTGAATTAAAGAAGTATAGTCGTTGTAATCCCATATTTGTTGCCAATTTGGAGTAAATTCTCTATTTTTATAAAATAAGTTTAGGTTAATTAACTCTTCAATAGCTCCAATTTTTACAAATAAACGAGAACTGATTTTAGAATTAAAAGAGGTGTTAATTGAATAACGTATTTGTGATACTTTATTTTCCGTTATACGTGTAGCAGAGCCATCCAATTTAGAAATGGTATCTTGATTAAAATAAGAACCTGCGTAGGTACCACCTATAATAGTATTGAAATAAGACTTTGTTCCTACTCTAATAAAATGTTTTAATCCTACTAACCCAATATCACTTGTAAAATGGCTATCTCTAGTAGGATCGGCAAACAAATCAGTACTATCAATTTTATCGTGTTTAAAATCAATTTTACTTTTTCCACCTAAGCCAAACAAAGTAAAACGACCGAGTTTACCATAACCACTATTAATTTTAAATGACAAATCCTGATAAAAAGGAGTAGCTGTAGTACCAACCGATAAACCTAATGATTGGGCAAAACCCGTAAAAGAATAACGATACGCTACTACATAAGACGATCCTTTTTCTTTATTAATTGGCCCTTCGGTCATAGCTTCTAATCCTGTTAAAGCTCCAAACTGAATAGTATGTTCGCGTTTATCCGAATTACCATTTCTAAATCCTAAATCAAAAACACCTGCATTGGCATTTCCATATTCGGCAGGAAAAGCAGAAGTGAAAAAATCAGAATTCTTTAATAAGTTGGTATTGATACCACTCACTGGTCCGCCAGTTGTACCTATAGTTGAAAAGTGGTTTGGATTTGGAATATTTAATCCTTCAATACGCCATAAAACTCCTGTTGGTGAATTTCCTCTAATAACAATATCATTTCTTGAATCATCAGGGGAACTAACTCCTGCAAAGTTGGCAGCTAAGCGAGAAGGGTCGGAACGACCGCCTGCATAGCGGTTAACTTCTTCCATAGAAAATGAACGACCACTTACTGAAGTTAATTCGTTATTGGTTTCATTTTTTTTAGTAGCTGCAATCACTACTTCATTTAAAGAATTAATGTTTTCTTCTAAACCAACATCAACTGAAACTTCTTTGCCAGATGTAACTAATACATTTGGTAAAACAATTTCTTTATAGCCCATAAAGGATATTTTTAAATCGTATCGTCCAGGTGACATTTCAGTTAATTTAAATTTCCCATCCATGTCAGTAGTTGTTCCTTTTAATGGATTTGACCCTAACACAACAATACTAACTCCTGGCAAAGTAGACTGTGCTTGCTTGTCAATAATTGTCCCTTTAATTGTTTGCGTAGGACTTTGTGATTTTAATGGATTAATCAACGTTAAACCAATTATAGTTAGTGCTGTGAGATAATATTTTATCATAATTTTAGTTTTTATGACACAATATTACTTTGAATAAAAGGCATCATAAAGGCAAAACCTATGAACTGTTGAATTATGGCAATGAACTGTAAAACAAATAATGTAGTTGTTATCTATTAAAAAGAGCCTGAACAAATAAATTATTCAGGCTCTTTTTTTTTGCACGCTATTTAGACACTATTTTATTTAGTAACAACCAAATATTTTGATGCACTCCAAAATTTCTCTGGATTAGTAATTGTAATGGTATTCACCATTTTATCTGTTTTATCTATAGTATAAGAATCAGCAGGGTGAGTTGTTACAATTTTTATGCTTTTACTATTGATTGGAATAGACGTAGTTTCAGTATAATCAATCTGAACAAACATATTTCTATCTAAATCTTCACTCAACTGAGCCGTTCTTCCCATTCCTAACAATCCACCTTTTTTATCAATTAAATTAGCTTTTTCTAACTCTTTAGAAGTTCCAACTATATAATAGGCTGTGTGCAATTCTTTTGTTTTGCTATTGATTGTTTGCATTTGAGTCATGTTTACAGTTGAAAGTGTATCCACGTAAGTTTGTAATATACTAACTTGAGCATTCAATACATTTAAGTGATTATTTAACTCCGCTAATTCAGCAAATTTTTGAGTTAACTGATTATTTAAAATTTCTATTGTTTTCTCTAATTTTGAGTTCTTACCATTCACACGTCTTAGCTTAGTGGTTAACTCTTTAATTTTTTTACCATTAGATTCCATTAATGCATTAATGATTTTAATTTCTTCATTAATACGTTCTTTTTGATTAGCCTTCATTTCCCTATCCGAATTTTTAAGAATAATATGTTGCTTGCTTGTTACAACATCTAAATCACTCTCTATTTCATTGAAAGAATTTATGAAATCATTCACCGAACTTTCACGCTCGTCAATAACCGCCATAAGTGAATCTCTTTGTGAGATAACTTTCTCGTCGGTTAATGGATTTTTGCAGGCTACCATCATTATCATTGATGCTGAAGCTAAAAGAATATAATTTTTCATAATATGTATTTTAATTTGTTTATGGCATAAAAATAGTTTTAACGAGAATAAAAAAACTGCGTTTTCGGTAAGAACCAATTTTAAATAGCTAATAGGGAATATAAACTAGTTTGAAAATTGAGATGCTATTAAATAAAACTAAAGATTATGTACGTTTATAATTTCATCAATAATTCGAAGATACAGTAGCTGTATCATCAAATTTTTCAGAACTGTTAGTATCCAATAAATAATCCTTTAACGAAAAAATAATTGCTTTACAAGAAGAGTAAATTTCTCGGTTAACATTAAATAAAGTTGAGACATCAACATCTTTTAATGTATCTTTTTCTGCATCTTTATATGATTTTTTTAATATATCATCATATTCTGTTTTTAGTTCGCTTAATAGTTTTGATAACTTTTGATTACAAAGTGATTTATCGTTGTCAATTAATATTTTAGTTATCTCTACATAAAACGTTTTCAATTTTAAACGAAATAGTTCATAGCAATCATATTTTATTTCATTAACCGAATTACTAAACTCTTTTCTATTTTGAATAATATCTTTCATTCCTTTCGCTGAATACACCGCATTTCTAACAGCTGCAATTAATTGATTTAAATGGCGCCTATTTTCGCTCGTGATTTCTTGCATAGCCATTTTAGAGTAAAATGATACTATTTCTCCTTCGGCTTGTTTGATTAAATTATACTTATCATCATAGGGCAAGGATATTGAGTACAAATTCTTCTCATCATCAGGCTCAGAAAATTCGTTATTAATATTGAATTCATTATCTATTTTAAATCCCTCCATATTCAATTGAATGGTACGATAAATAAACAATCCTACTTCTTTTTCAAGTAGTTCAATGGAAGTCTCAAAGATTGCAGGGTTTGCATTTTGAATAAACCTAGTCACTGATTTATCTTTAGCTATAAAAACAGTCTCAAGTAATTTCCCAAAATAATCTAAGGCAAAATAAAATAGGATAACACCTACTATATTAATTGAGGTTTGAAAAAATACTAAAATTATTATGGGATCATTTATGCCAATAACATCTCTAATGAGTTTTACGATTGGTACTAATAATAAAAATCCAAATAATGTGGTTGTAAAATTAAAAGTAATATTTCCTAATGCTATCCGTTTTTTTGCAGCAATGCCTCCTATGGCGCCTATTAATAATTTAAGGGTTGTTCCCAGTTCCGCTCCTAATACAATTGCTACGGCAGTTTCGACTGGTATTATTTTCGCATAAATTGCGCTTAATACAATAACAACTGTTGCTGCACTTGTTTGTATAAGAGCTGTAATTACAAAACCTATTAATACAAACACAATTTTACTATAGCCTAAATAGGGAGTAAAATCAAATTCTTTGATTAAAGAATCCATGCTTTCCTTCATAAAATTAAGTCCTAAAAACAGTAACCCTAATCCTATCAAAAATTTAACAATGTTATAACCCTTTTTTCTATTTCTAAATATAATGAGTCCTACTCCTGCAAGGGCAATAATTGGTAAAGCAAATTTGCCTATATCTGTTTTAAAGCCTAATAATGCTACTAACCAACTATTAAATGTTCCACCAATATTTGTTCCTAATACAACAGCAAGTGCGTTACGCATGGATAACATTTCCGCTCCCACAAAAGACAATACCATTAAATTAACGATTGAGCTGCTTTGCATAACAGCCGTTACAAGAGTGCCACTAAAAATGCCACTTAACTTATTTTGAGTATGTTTTTGGAGAAATAATTTAAATCCTCTTCCATCAATTTGCTTGATACTATCTTCTAAGTGGAACATTCCGTAAAGAAATAATCCAAGCCCTGCCATTAGCTTCCAAAAGTCAGATGCTGTCATTTATTTTAATTATAAATAATTTTGGGAATAATTATTTTTTAGATTTTTGTCTAATATTATTTTAGTTAATACATTTTAGTAATCTTCATGTACCATATAAATAAAACTTATGGTTGTTTGCTATGTGAATTTAAAGCGTCGATTTCTTCCTGTATTTTGCTTAAATCTGCATTCATTTTACTTTTAAACGATTTCCAACTATTTTTACGCTCCTCTTTATAATTTAATAGTGATTTTTTTAAAGTTGCTATTTCTTTACTAAGAATTAATTGTTTCTTCTGTACCATTAATTCAATAGATGCTTTTGCTGTCATTTATAAAGATTTTATATGATTGAAGCGCAAAGATGAATAGATATGTTATTAACTGCATTGCAGATATATTACTATTCGTTACATCATTCACATATTAGTTAAGAAATAAATATTATAAGCATATAGTCAATGTGCCTATTATGAGACAATCTAGCTTTCATGCGCACTTTTTGTAAGTAAATCTTACATGTTTCAAATAATTTTATTAATATCAAGATACCATGTTTTTAATAACTACATTTACTCATATTTACACACAAAGCGATGGCATCAAAAAAAAAGAATGATTCCCCCGCACCACTTAAAACTGAGCAGGATTTCCCAATAGTAGGTATAGGCGCATCAGCAGGTGGCTTAGACGCTTTTAAAAGATTTTTATCCTCTGTTACTGAAGATTCTGGAATGGCCTACGTGCTTGTGCAGCATTTAGATCCTACTCATGAAAGCATTCTTCCTGAGATCCTTTCAAGAGTTACAAAAATTCCGGTACTCGAGATTACAGATGATATACACCTTGCACCCAATCACATATACGTTATTCCTGAAAATAAAATACTCACATCAACAGATGGCATTCTTAATCTCGCTCCCCGTGATAAATTAAAAGCAAGCGCATCCATTGATATTTTTTTCAACACTCTTGCCGAAGTTCATCAAAGTTTGGCCGTAGGAATAGTACTTTCAGGAACTGGGTCTGATGGCACATTAGGATTAAAGGCTATTAAGGAACACGGAGGTATTACGTTTGCGCAAGATCAGGAATCGGCTAAATATGGCGAAATGCCAGAAAATGCTATAAACGCCGACGTTGTAGATTTTGTAATGACTCCTGAAAAAATGCCTGAAAAATTATTACTTGCAACACATACATTCGGAGAATATTATCATTCGGAAGATAATCTCCATAAGAGTGATGATGATGTTTTTAACCAGATAATTTTGGTGCTTAGACACCGTAGTGGTGTTGATTTTACATATTACAAACAAACAACTGTTAGAAGGCGTATAGCCAGAAGAATGGTTATTTCCGAAAAAATAAAATTAGAAGGTTATTTAAATTTTTTAAAAAAAAGTACGACAGAACAGGACGCTCTTTTTCATGATATGCTCATACCCGTCACCTCATTTTTTCGTGACCCAAAAATATTTCAAACCATTACTCAAACTGTATTTCCGGCTTTACTGAAAAATAAATCGGTTTCCGATCCCATTCGAATATGGGTAGCTGGATGCTCAACAGGCGAAGAAGTATATTCATTAGCCATCTCACTACATCAATTTTTAGAAAAAATATCCGGCAGACAAATTCAAATATTTGCATCTGATATTTCAGAATCTGCTATTACAAAAGCAAGAATAGGCATATATCGAAGCACGGACATAAAAAATGTTCCTGATTCTGTTTTAAAAAACTATTTTACAAAAAGTAATGGTGGCTATCAGGTAAACAGACAAATTCGCGATATGTGCGTGTTTGCTATTCATGACTTCCTAAAAGACCCCCCTTTTGCTAAAATGGATTTGATAAGTTGTCGTAATGTGCTAATTTACATGGACACCTTTTTACAAAAAAGAGCCTTAAGCACCTTTCATTATGCCTTAAAAGATAATGGGTTTCTTTTATTGGGCAAATCTGAAACAAGTGGGCCTGCCGCAGAGTTATTCTCTACTTTTGCAAAAGATGATAAAATCTATTTGCGCAAATCTGTTCCTAACCGTTTTATCCATTATACCAGCGAGCGTAAAGAAAACATACTTGCAGAAAAAATCAAAAAAACAACCATACCTGAAGTGCAGCAAAACGATTTCCGTAAAACTGCGGAAACCTTACTCCTTTCAAAATATACACCACCAAGCGTTATTGTAAATGAACAAATGGATATTGTTCATATTAATGGCGCCATTAATCCATTTTTAGAAGCACCACAAGGTAAACCTACATTTAATCTTCTTAAAATGGCCAGAGAAGGCTTGGCTTTCGAATTACGTAATACCTTGCATAAAGCTAAATCAACCAATGTATTGGCTATTAAAGAAGGGGTTTTAGTAAAATATGATGGGAAAATTATGCAAATAACGATTGAAGTTCTTCCCCTTACCAATAACGTTGAGCCACACTTTTTAATACTCTTTCACAAAATTTTATTTCCTGAAAAAAAGGCAACTATTAAGGGGAAATCATCTCCTGAAAAAATAATGAATGATGAAGCGCATCAACGAATTGATCAGTTGGAAAAAGAAATTACGCTCACCCGAGAAGATATGCGTGCTATTACTGAAGATCAGGAAGCCGCTAACGAAGAATTACAAAGTGCTAATGAAGAATTATTGAGCAGTAGCGAAGAACTACAAAGTTTGAATGAAGAACTTGAAACATCCAAAGAAGAATTGCAATCTACTAACGAAGAGTTAATTATCATCAATCAAGAGATGCTTGATAAACAAGAGTTGATTAATTCGACTCGCCAATATTCAGAAGCCATTATTGCAACCGTTCGTGAGCCATTTGCTGTATTGGATAAGGAACTTCGTATCAAAAGTATTAACTCTTCTTTCTCTAAAAAATTCAAGATTTCTGAAATAGAAGCAGAGGGGCAATTAATTTACGAAATGCAGAACCACTTATTTGATAGTTCGCCCTTACGTTCTCTGTTGGAAAAAGTGCTTCCAAAAAAAACTGAGCTGAATGATTATGAAATTATTATCACGCTCCCTGATGTTGGTGAGTGCACATTATTATTAAATGCTAGGCATGTGGTAAATGAAAAAAACAAAGAACAATTAATTCTTTTAGCCATGGAAGATATTACCGAACGGAAAAACCTTTCAATATTAGCAGAATTAGCGAAAGAGATTGCGAAGGAAGAAAAAGATAAAGCTGAACGAGCCGCATTGATTGCAGAGGATGCAACAAAAGCGAAACAGCAATTTTTATCGAATATGAGTCATGAAATTCGTACACCTATGAATGCCATTATTGGCTTTACAAAAGTGGCACTAAAAACAGATTTAACAGAAAAACAGAAAGAATATTTACAGGCCATTAAAACAAGTGGCGATGCCTTAATTGTTTTGATCAACGATATACTTGATTTAGCAAAAGTAGATGCGGGAAAGATGACATTTATAAATACGCCATTTAAAATGGAAACTTCTATTTCATCGATGTTACATTTATTTGAAACAAAAATTCAAGAAAAGAATTTAACTTTAGTAAAAAACTACGATGACAAAATACCAAAGGTATTACTTGGAGATTCAATACGTTTAAACCAGATTATTTTAAATTTAGTAAGCAATGCCGTTAAATTTACATCTAAAGGAACAATTATTGTAGGAGTTCGTTTATTAAATGAAAACAATCGTAAAGTAACTATTGAATTTACTATTTCGGATACCGGGATTGGTATACCGGAAAATAATATATCAAGTATCTTCGAAAAATTTCAGCAAGCAACAGCCGACACCTCTAGTTTATATGGAGGTACTGGGTTAGGTCTTGCTATAGTTAAACAATTAGTAGAAGGACAAGGTGGAGAAATAAAAATTAAAAGTAAGGTTAACGAGGGATCTTCTTTTAGTTTTACATTGGATTTTCAAAAAACAAAAGTTACTACCGAATTAGAAATGAATGCTCTTGATATAAATAAAGAGATTAAAGGCATTAGAGTATTAGTAGTGGAAGACATGGCTTTAAACCAATTATTAATGAAAACATTGTTAGATGATTTTGGATTTGAAAGAGATATTGCTTCTAATGGAAAAATAGCCATTGAAAAATTGAAAACCAACGCTTACGATATTATTTTAATGGATTTACAGATGCCCGAAATGAATGGATTTGAGGCCACAGAGTATATCCGTAACAAAATGCATTCTACCATTCCTATTATTGCTTTAACGGCTGATGTAACTACGGTTGATTTAGCAAAATGTAAAGCAGTAGGAATGAATGATTATATTGCAAAACCAATAGATGAAAAACTACTCTATAATAAAATAATTGAATTAGTAAAAAAAACGCTGCCCGCTAGCGCAATATAAAACATCATTTAGAAAGTGAAATATAAGTTAAAAAGTTGCAAATATTATTTATGTAAACAGAACATTATACCCAGATTAATAAATACATAATAAAAATCTAAATAAAGTACTTCACTACATTTAGATTATTTGATTGAAGTTAATTCGTATTACCTTAAGTTTGAATGAAATCAATTGTGGAAATATCTTAAAATTTATCAATTTATTTTTTCGAGCAGCTATTATACAATTATGCTACCTTTTATTAAAACTTGTGATGAGCCTCGAAAACCTCTAACAGCATAGTAAGATTCAGCGCCGTTGTAGTGCGTAAAGACCTTATTGTACCCTTATGACGTTTCATGTTTTTTAAAAACACATGTTCAATACTTTAAGTAATTCTTCACGTTGTTGTAACGACAACTGCTTTTTATTGCTATTAATTTTTGTCATTTTTTACAATTATAATTGGTGAAATAATTTACCTTTCTATTCTGTTAATTCTACAACCTTAATCTTAAGTTTTTTATTGTAAGTTGTTCTTTCTTTTTTCATGTTGTTAAGTTAGGGCATATACTCTCAACTTTTTTGTCCACTCAAAGCTAGCAACTCCATTTGGTATATGACAAGGAAAAGGGGGCATTTCGAACCACGGATTTAAATTACATTATTACTGAAATCGCCCGACAAACGGGCGATTTTGCTGTAATAAAAAAGGGACTTAGTTCTCTTTTTGAGTCTAAGTCCCTTTCAGCGGAGAGGGAGGGATTCGAACCCTCGATACAGTTACCCGTATACACGCTTTCCAGGCGGGCTCGTTCGACCACTCTGACACCTCTCCTAATTTGTGGCGTAAAAGTATGATTTAATTTAGGTTTATGAAATTATTTAATGCCTTATCTTTCATAACTCTATTGTTTTAAAAACTCAAGCACTCTTTTATTTACAGCATCCGATTGATCCATCGACAAAAAATGACCAGCTTGGCTTATGGTTCCTGTTGTTATATTTAAACACAGTTTTTTTGCCCTACGAAGACTCATTTCACCATTAATAATATCTTTATCGCCTATTAATACCATTATAGGCATTTTCATTTTTTTTAATTCCCATCTAAAAAATGGTTGCATTTTTAAAATATCCGCATCTAGACCTGCTTTTTGTGTAGCCAAGTAATATTGATTAATAAAAATTTGGCTAATGTTATCAACATTTGAACTCATAGTTTCCAAGGCATCTCTCAATTTTTTTCTTTTAGGATTAGCAGAGTAATTTACATTAAATAAAATATCCAACCCAGGTTTTAATATTCCAAAAGTTTGCGCTGGACTTAGTAATACTAATTTATTAATTCTTGAAGGTGATCTTAATGCAATATTAACTGACAACCAGCCTCCGCGTGAAGCTCCAACTAAATTGAACTTTTTAATTTGAAGTTGATCGAAAATTTCAAAATACCAATCTATAATTTCTTTTATACCTGATGCCTTTCCTATGTATTCTGATTTCCCTGGTTCCAAAAAACAATCAATAGCATAAACCCTGTAATGTTCAGAAAATGCTTTTATATTAGGGTACCACATGGTGGAACTGGCATTCATCCCATGTAATAAAACAAGAGGTTCTCCGTCTACAGGACCACTTACAATAACATGTGCGTTTCCAAATTTGGTTTTAATTTCTTGTTCAATATATGGTACAGGAAACAAGGTTAACGATTTATCATAAGCCAACTCATAAGTTAATTTACCTTCCTCTACAGCGGATTTATTTAATGTATCTTTTACTCTTAATTCATCAGAAATCGATTGCAATAGTTTATTTTCTTTTTTCGCATTTTGATCATCTTCAGTATTAGTTTGGCATGCGCTGACAAAAAATATTAATAAAAAAATGGCAGTTAATCTTGATAAAAATAGCATAGTATATATTTATGTTAATAATAAAAAAAACAGTGTTAAAAATCTTTATAGATTAAATACTTCTGGCGAATTTTTTTAAATTCATAGATGGATGCTTTCCAAGAATCTCTAATATCCATTGGCGAAATACTCAAAATCGTTTGCTGTTTTAACTCTTCATTACCTGAATGGTAATTAAAATTGTTATCAAAAAATACAGACTGTTTATTTAAACTATGATGGTAAAACAAATTCAAACTTGTTAAATCGATTTGTTTATTTTTCAAAATTGTTAAATACATCAAACGCATATCAACACCATAGCAAACCGTATCTTGATACTTTGGTTTTTTAGTAATACTGGTTGACTTAGGCGTAAATTTAAAGGGACAAGATATTGAATCAATAAATGGATTTCCAATAAACTGAAAAGGATGCTCTGTTCCACGACCTAAACTTACAATGGTTCCTTCAAATAAACCTAAAGTTGGGTATAATAAAATAGCCGTATCATTTGGTAAATTAGGTGAAGGTTTCACTGGAAGGCCTGTTACAAATTTAGTTCTGTCATAATTTTGAAGAGGAATAACAGCTAATTTACATTTAACTTTATTCTTCATCCAACCTTCACCATTTACCATTTTTGCATATTCGCCACAAGTCATACCATAAACAATAGGCACATGATGTAATCCTAAAAACGATTTATATTTATCCGTCATCACAGGTCCATCGATATAAAATCCATTTGGGTTCGGTCTGTCAAACACAATTAACTCTTTATTGTTTTCAGCGCAAGCCTCCATAACATAAGTCATGGTTGATATATATGTATAAAAGCGCACTCCTACATCTTGAATGTCGTATATCACAATATCAATTCCTTTTAAATCTTCTTTAGTAGGTTTTTTGTGTGAACCGTATAATGATACTACAGTAATGTTTGTTAGTGGGTCTTTTCCACCTTTTACTTTTTCGCCAGCATCCGCTGTTCCTCTAAAACCATGTTCTGGGCCAAATATCTTAACAATTTTAATTTTGTGTTTTAATAAAGTATCTACTAAGTGTCTGGTTCCAATAATACCAGACGCATTAGTAACAATAGCAACATTCTTATTTTTTAATTTCGGTAAATACAGTTCTGTTTGTTGTGCTCCTGTCGTAATAGACTGATAGGACTGTGTACCACCTTGAGAAAACATCAAGACATTCATAAAAGTAAGCCCAATAAAAAAGATATATAATCGCATATATTAAGTAAGAATAACAGTGTAAATATAACAATTACAAGCTTTTAGAAAACACAAAAAAATAGTATTAATAAAAATCATTATCTTTATCAGCAATGAATTTTTCGCGTTACATAGCCACACGTATCCTAAACAAAGGGCAAGAAAAAAACAATATCTCCAGTCCTATTGTTAAAATAGGAATTACTGGTATTGCATTAGGCGTAGCGGTCATGATCATAACAATGGCTGTAGTAACAGGTTTTCAGCAACAAATTATCCATAAAATCACCACCTTTACTGCCCATCTTCAAATAAACGATTACGACCCTAATCAATCTTTAGAACCCAATCCGATTGCCTTTGATAGTCAACTATTACAAAATCTTAAAGCCAATACTAATGTTAAACATATACAGTCTTTTGCGACTAAAAATGGGATTTTAAAAACGAAGACAGAGAACGAAGGTGTTATTTTAAAAGGCGTTTCAGATGATTATGATTGGGATTATTTAAAACCTTATGTATCTGAAGGAACTGTATTATCAATTAATAAAATAGACGTTAGTAAAGATATTTTCATTTCGCAAACACTAGCTGATAAACTACACTTAAAATTAAACCAAAAGCTCTTAGTGTATTTTATGACTAAGAAGAAATTAGACGATACTACCTTTGCTGGACAAAACTATATTAATTACGAACCTCGTGTAAAAGACTTTTATATAAAAGGTATCTTCAATACTGGCTTTTCTGATTTTGATAAAAACCTTGTATTTGTTGATTTAAAACAAATACAAAAATTAAATTACTGGAACAGCTCTGAAGTAGCTGGCTACGAAGTTTATTTAAAAGATTTTAATTTATTAGACCCATCAGCTTCGGAGGTAAATGACATTGTAGGTTATAAATATACTGTAGCAACCGTAAAAGAATTACAAAGCTCGATTTTTAGTTGGCTGGATATGATTGATGTGAATGCCGAAATTATTATTACGTTGATGGTTTTAGTTGCCGCCATTAATATGATTTCAGCTTTACTGATTTTGATTTTAGAACGCATCAATTTAGTAGGTATTTTAAAAGCATTAGGATTATCAAATAGTAGTGTGCGGAAAATATTTTTCCATGTATCATTACAATTACTAATGAAGGGGTTATTATATGGAAATCTCATAGGTATTGGATTTTGCTGGCTACAACTACAATTTAAATTTGCCACGCTAAACCCTGCCACTTATTATTTAGAGTTTGTACCTATCAATTTATCTATCATACATCTTGTATGGATTAATATTGGCACTATTATTACCTGCTTGTTGATGATGTTTTTACCGACTTTGATTTTGAACAAGATTACGCCTATGAAGGCTATTAGGTTTAGTTAAATTTTTTGTTCTCTCCCTTCAACTCCGCTCTAGGTGACAGATCGAACTGACAAAATAAATTAATTATTGAATAACATTCTTAGCCGCTATCCAAGCTGTACTCCAGGCATTTTGAAAATTAAAGCCTCCTGTAATACCATCAATATTTAATACTTCTCCACAAAAAAACAAATGAGGCACTTTTTTACTTTCCATAGTTTTAAAATTAACTTCTTTTAAATTAATGCCACCTGATGTTACAAATTCTTCTTTAAAGGTTGTTTTGCCGTGCATATCGTAAGTATCATTAGAAAGCACTTGAGCCAATTTATTCAACTGTTTTTTACCGATTTCAATCCACGGTTTTGATACATTAATATCGGCTCTTAAAACCAAATACTCCCACAAACGTTTAGGGATTTCAAATAATGGTGTATTAACTATTAAAGATTTGGAAGCTAATTGTAAACTCAATTCTTCTTTTAATTCTTCCTCGTTATAAGTACCTGTCCAATTCACAGAAATACCAGCTTGATAATTTAATTTAAAAAAATCGTAGGCTGCAAAGGCAGATAACTTTAAAACAGCTGGTCCGCTTAAGCCCCAGTGTGTAATTAAAACTGGACCAGTGTACTGATGTTTAGTTCCATTTACTTTCACCGTTCCATTTTTCACACTTAGTCCCATTAGTTCTTTAATGTGACTTTGTGGTAAGTTCAAGGTAAACAAACTCGGAATTAATTCGTCAATGGTATGTCCGCATTGTTTTAAAAAAGCGTAATTTTTTTCTTGATTATGTCCGCCAATACTGCAAATAACAGCATTGGCTGTATAACTTTGTTTAGTGGTTTTAATTTGTAACGCATCTTCTAGTTTTTCAATGGATAACACTTCCTCATTCAAATTAACATCAATGTTATATTTTTGAGCTTCCTGCAAAAAACAGTTAATAATGGTTTCGCTGGTATTACTTTCCGGAAACATTCTTCCATCCTGCTCTACTTTCAACTTCACGCCTCTTTTCAAAAACCAATCAATAGTATCTTGAACAGAGAATTGGGAAAATACTTGACGTAATTCTTTTTCGCCACGAGGATAATTTTTAATTAATTCATTATTCTCAAAACAATGATGAGTTACATTACAACGTCCGCCGCCAGATACTTTAACTTTCGTTAAAGTCTTATTCGATTTTTCCAGAATAATGATTTTAGCATCCGGAAAGTTAATAGCAGCATTGATTGCTGAAAAAAATCCAGCAGCCCCACCGCCAATAACAATTATGAGTTTTTTAGTCACAGAGTGTAAACTTAATAAAGTTTTTGGTGGAAATGATTGATGTTTGATATTTTGCGCGAGGGATGCAAGCGAAAATACTTTTTGCTGGTTACTGAGCTTGCCGAAGTACTAGCAAAAAGATTGTAGCGACAGCCCGACCCTGCGCCTTTTTTGCAGGGACGTGCCCAAATTATTTATCTTTTTTTTAACAACATATTTAAAGAAAATTATTACTTTAGTATAAACTTTAAAAAAATACACAATGGGATTATGGGATAAATTAAAAGGCGAGTTTATTGATATTATTGATTGGACAGACAGTACCAACGATACCATCATTTATAAATTCCCTCGTTTTCAAAACGAAATTAAAATGGGTGCACAGCTTACCGTTCGCGAAAGTCAGGTAGCTGTATTTATGAACGAAGGAAAAATTGCTGATGTATATCAACCTGGCATGTATACATTAAGCACTCAAAATATGCCAATTTTATCGACTTTAAAAGGCTGGAAATTTGGCTTTAATAGTCCGTTTAAAGCAGATGTGTTTTTTGTAAGCACTAAACAATTCATAAATCAAAAATGGGGTACCAAAAACCCAATTATGCTGCGTGATGCAGAGTTTGGACCAGTACGTTTACGTGCTTTTGGATCTTATGCCTTTAAAGTATCTGACGCTGCATTATTTTTAAAAGAAATTGCAGGTACTGATTCTGAATTTACAGTAGATGAAGTAAATGAGCAGTTACGCAATATTGCTGTATCTCGTGGCATGGATGCAATGGCTGAAAGTAAAATTTTAGTTTTAGATTTATCTTCTAATACAGATGAAGTATCAAAAATAATTACGGATAAAATTAAACCTGAATTTTCAGAAATTGGTTTAAACTTAACTAAATTCTTAATTGAAAACGTATCCTTACCACCTGAAGTGGAGGCTGCTTTAGATAAACGCAGTAGCATGGGAATCATTGGAAATTTAGGTGCTTATACTCAATTTCAAGCGGCTAATGCTATGGAAGATGCGGCTAAAAATCCTAATGGTGGTATGATGGGCGCAGGAATGGGTGCAGGAATGGGCTTTGGAATGATGAATCAAATGGGTAATGCTTTTCAAAATCAACAATTTAATGGCGGAACAGGTACTAATACACCTCCACCACCTCCAATTGTTCAATTTTTTGTAGCTCTTAACGGTGCGCAAACAGGGCCTTTTGGTATACAACAATTACAAGCCATGGCTGCGTCTGGTCAATTTAACCGTCAAAGTCAAGTTTGGAAACAAGGCATGGCCGGTTGGTTAGCTGCCGAAACACAACCTGAATTAGCAGCAGTGTTTAGTGCGGTACCACCACCTCCACCTCCAATTGGATAATAATATAAAAAATTAAATAGAAATTTATACAATTTAATTCCCTTTTGTTATGCTTAAGGGAATTTTTTTGTGATTTATTTTTAGTATTTTGCTTTCTTAAAAAATCATCTATGCTTTGGCATGTATTAAAATTTTATCTAAGTTTTGTAATCGCTACATTTTTTAAGCGGGCAAAAATAAAAAATGCACATTACTTAAAAGTTAAAGGTCCTGTTATTTTAGCAGTGAATCATCCTAACGGCTTTATGGATCCTATAGCCTTAGCTACATTGGTATATCCGCCACGCATTCGTTATTTAGCAAGAGGTGATGCATTTAAAAAAGGAGTTGTAACTGCCATATTAGAAAGCCTCGGTATTATACCAATCTATAGGATACAGGATGGAGGAAAGGAAGGCTTGAAAAAAAATGATGCTACGTACGAAAGGGTTAATACTCTTTTAAAAAGAAATAAAAAAATTACCATATTCGCTGAAGGTTTGTGTATACAAGAACGTAGGTTACGTCCTTTAAAAAAAGGTGTTCCTCGTATGTTATTTGGTTCTATGGAAACCGGAGAACTGGACGACTTGATTGTTGTACCTGTTGGCATTAACTATACAAATCCTTCGCAATTTCGAAGTACTATTTTTTGTAATGTAGGAAAACCTATTAAATTAATTGATTACATGGCGGCATACAGAGAAGCTCCTGCCAAAACTATGAATCAGTTTATAGCTGATCTAACGCCTCGTATGAAAGAGTTGATTGTTCATATTGACCGCAAAGGCAGTGAAGAGGTTATTGAACACCTAGAGGAAATATACGAGTTTACCTACTTTAAAAAAGAGAAACTAAATCGTAGAAATTTAGAGCATGGTTTTAATTTCTCTAATTACATAGTAAACATTATTAATAAGGCTGAAGAAAGCCATGAAGAAAAAGTAAGAGCGTTAAACGAAAAAACAAAAAGTTATTTTTCTGAATTAAAAAAATACAACATCAAAGATTGGCTTATTAGTCCGCAAAAGCAATACATGGTGAACTACGGTGTTTTTACATTAAGGTTACTACTAATTATCTTAACGCTTCCAGTTTACTTAAGAGGACTAGTTGCCAGTTATCTTCCCTATAAACTTACTCATATGGTCGTGAAAAAGAAAGTGAGAATTGTAGAGTTCAAAGCATCTTTTAGTATGGGAATTGGAGCCGTTTTATTTTTACTGTATTACAATCTTCAGTTTTTTGTTGTAAAAGCAATCGCTCCTAATACCTGGTGGGCCTTATTATTTTTAGTTATTTCTGTTTTAAGTAGCATGTTTTGCCTTTGGCTATCTCCATTCCGTAAAAAAACAATGGGCATTTTAAGAGCCATACAACTAAAATCTTCTCAATCCAAGGTATGGCAAGATTTATCTATTCAACGAAAAGAGATTATTCAATCCTTTGAGGAATTGAGTTAGTTTTTTTAACCACATAGAAGAATCATAGTTTCATCTATTGGTAAAGTTCGGCAAAGAAGCTTTGCTTTTATCATAGCGTAAGCTATGTTTAAAACTTGTTCTCTATCCACTACTTTTTTCTATGTTCCTATATGGTTTAAATTACACTATTACATACTTATCAACCATTTTCAAATTGCTACAATTTGTAGCCAAACGCAACTCATTTTTGAAGTAATTTTCCATAATGGAAAAAGACAAAAATAAATTATTACCTCGTGCCAAAGCGAGAGTTTTATTTGTTGATATGAATAGTTTTTTTGCTAGCTGCGAACAACAAGATAATTTTTATTTAAGAGGACGACCAATAGCCGTTTGTGTGTACGCAAGTAAATTTGGCTGCGTGATTGCTCCATCTATCGAAGCTAAAAAATTTGGAGTTAAAACAGGCATGAGGCTCAACGAAGCAGTTTTACTATGCCCAGAACTAATTCCCATAGAAACACATCCTGAAAGATATAGAAAATATCATGTGAAAATTATGGATATTTTACGGACGTATAGTGATAATGTTTATCCAAAAAGCATTGATGAAGCCGTTGTAGATTTAACTAATTATGAACTCATTTATAAAGATCCTATACAAGTAGCCAAAGACATAAAAAAAGATATTAGCGAAAAAGTTGGCGATTGGTTAAAATGTTCTATTGGCGTGGCACCTAATGCATTTTTAGCAAAAGTAGCTTCAGATATTCAAAAACCAAATGGACTAATCATCATTAATCATGAGAATATTGATATTGTATTAGGGCGTTTAAAAATAACCGACTTACCTGGCATTGGTGATGGAATGAAAGCCCGCTTGGAAAAGGGAGGTATCACAACTGCTCTGCAAATGCGACATGCATCGCCCGAAAACCTGAAAGCTATCTTAAAAAGTGTAGTTGGTTTTTATTGGCACTGCCGTTTAAACTTTGTTGAAATTGATTTGGAGAATGAGCATGATTATAAAAGTATGCAGGCTATGCGTCATTTAAATAAAGAACAACGTACTTCTTACGAATCTATCACCGAAATACTAATTGCCTTATGCTTAACATTAGAGAAAAGAATGATGAAACGAACCTTATTTGCAGAACTACTTTCTTTTAACATAAGATATGCTAATGGAGAATATTGGGATGATCACTTGAAGCTAAGTTCCCCAATACAAGATGGTGTTGAAATTTATAGAGCTGTTATTAATCGCATAGAAAACTTTGAGAAAAATAATCCAGGAGAAAAACTAGTTAACCATGGCATTATTAGTTTATCCTTATCTGTTTCTCATTTTGTAAATGAAACAATGGTACAATATAATCTGTTTGAAGATAATAGTAAAAAAGACCATTTACGAAAAGTAGTGTATGATTTAAAAGATAAATTTGGAAAACAAAAATTGATGCGCGCTATTGAAGTTAAAGAAGGTAATATGATGCAAGATGTAATTGGCTTTGGCTCCGTGAAAGATTTATATAATGATGATAAAACAGAAGCAGTAATATAATGGAATTTGGAAAATTACAACATATAGAAAACGTTGATTTTACTTTAGCTCCCGATCATGCTGGCACCATTAAAGTATTGGGTGGTGTTAAAGCTAACAAATGCGTTGTGTATGTCGGTTGCCCAATTTGGTCGGAAGCTGGTTTTTTGGGAAAAATTTATCCCAGAAAAGCAAAGTCAAAAGATTTTCCAAAATATTATAGTCAGCAGTTTAATAGTATTGAACTAAACATTTCACATTACAGAGCTATTGATAAAGATACTATTGAACATTGGGTAGATACAACGGCTAGTGATTTTAAATTCTTTCCAAAAGTAAATCAAATAGTAAGTCATACTCCTCTCATTAAACAAAATGCAGATTACATGAAAGAGTGGATGGCCAACAATCAACATTTTAAACATAAATTAGGAATGCCTTTTTTGCAATTACCTCCAACTTATGATAGCACCAAAGTAGACGATTTACTAAGTTTTTGCGATGAAATAGCTTTAAGCAGATGCGCTATTGAATTGCGACATGAATCGTGGTTTAAAAACGAAGCAGTACTAAAACATGTGTGTAATTACTTTTACAAAAATAATATCACCCTATTACAAACCGATACTGCTGGCAGAAGGGATGTGATTCATCAACGTTTAACCAGCAAAACAGCCTTTATACGTTTTGTAGCCAACGATTTACATCCAACCGATTATTTAAGAATGGATGAATGGATTACACGATTAAAACACTGGATTGATAATGGATTAGAAGAAATTTTCTTTTTCCTACATATGCCAACGCATGAATTAATGCCTGAAATAATTATATACTTTACTAATGAGTTTAATAAAAGAACAGGATTAAATGTAAGAGTTCCAAAAATTATCTCTCCATTTATAGAAGATCAAAAATTATTTTAAATTACTTATTGATGTTTCTAGGATGGTAACTCAAAATATTTTCCCGTAAAAAATATTGGTCTAAGTGAGTATAAATTTCAGTCGTTGTAATACTCTCATGCCCCAACATTTCTTGTACAGCTCGCAAATCAGCACCACCCTCTACTAAATGTGTAGCAAACGAATGCCTAAATGTATGTGGACTTAGCGCTTTCTTAATTCCTGCCTTTTCTGCTAAATCCTTAATCACGTAAAACACCATTTGGCGAGTGATTGGTGTACCACGCTTGCTCAAAAAAATCATATCCTCGCTATTCTTTTTAATGGCAATATGATTACGATGATGAGTTGTATAATTATCTATCAATTTTAAAGCCGATTTACCAATAGGAACTAAACGCTGTTTATCACCTTTTCCAATAACACTAATAAAACTATCATTGATATGTAAATCGCTTAATTTTAAACTTATTAATTCAGATACGCGTAAGCCGCAACTATACATAGTTTCGAGCATAGCTAAATTACGTTCGCCTTCAGGTGTGCTTCTATCAATAAAAGACAGCATTAAATCAATTTCTTCAACACTTAAAAAAACTGGCAACTTTCTTTTTATCCGAGGTGTTTCTAATAGTTCAGCAGGATTAATTTGAATATAATTTTCTAAAATCAAAAACTTAAAAAAGTGTTTTATACCTGAAATAATGCGAGATTGTGTAGTTTCAGTAAAATTAAATTCAAATAAATATTTCAAAAACTCCTGTAAATGTTGTAATGTAACCTCAGAAGGTTTTTTGGATGGGTGATGTATTTCAATAAATGCCATCAGTTTTTGAATATCACTCTCGTAGGAAACCACAGAGTTTTCGGAAAGCGATTTTTCTACCTGTAAGTAGTATTTAAAATCTTGAATATTTGTTTTCCAAAGTTTCAACTTAATGAGTAAATTTGATTTACATAAAATCTAAATAACGTGTTAAAGATAGCAATAATCAATGGTCCAAATTTGAATCTTTTAGGAAAAAGAGAAGTAGAAATTTATGGCGCTCAGTCATTTGAAGATTATTATAAAACGCTTCAGTCAAAATTCAATACTGTTGAATTAGCTTATTTTCAAAGTAATGTAGAAGGAGATTTAATAAATAAACTGCATGAAATTGGATTTAGTTATGACGGTATTATTTTAAATGCAGGTGCTTACACCCATACCTCAATTGCCATAGCTGATGCCATTGCTGGAATTAAGACTCCAGTGATCGAAGTGCACATCAGTAATATTTTTGCAAGAGAAGATTACAGGCATGTTTCTTATTTAGGGAAACATTGCAAAGGTAGTATTAGTGGCTTTGGATTAAAAGGCTATGAAATGGCCATTGAGAGTTTGTTGTAGAATTATCTGAAAACAGTAATATGGCCTGCCTTATTTATTGTTCCGTTTTTAGTTTCAACTTCAATAAGATATACATAAACACCATCAGGTACTGAAACGCCTTTATATGTTCCATCCCATCCATCTTTAATCTCTCTCAACTCTACTATTTTTTCTCCCCAACGATTGTAAATTAAACAATTAAATGTTCCCAAGCATGTTCCCTGAACATACCAAATGTCATTCACTTTATCTTTATTTGGTGTAAATGTGTTTGGAATGTATAAAGTATGTTCTCCGTTATTTTCTGGCATGGTTAATAGGGCCAATGTTTCGCACAAATTAGAATCAAGAATACTCAATGTATAAGTGCCCGTGCTTAATTGTTCGAATGTTGTATTACTAGTATAAGCTGTATTATTGAAGCTTGTTACATAAGGTGGTTTTCCTCCTGTGATACTGTCAATTTTAAAAACACCATCATTACTCTCACAATTTGGAGCAGTTGTAGTTATATTAGCAGTTGGCCCACCAATAGAGCCTACATTAAATACAGTTGATGTTGTGCAAGCACCATTTATGATTGTTAATGAATAATTCCCCATTCCTAAACCGCTTGCACTATTAGTTATAGATACATTTGGGCTCCATGAGTAATTTGAATTTGCATTATTATCTGTCACAACTATACTTCCATTGTTTAAGTTACAATCAGAAGGAATAACCGTACTTGAAGTTATAATTAATGGAATAGAACTTAAAATAGTAATAATGGAAGATGTTTGACACGAACCATTAATAGCAGTAACTGTATAATTACCGGAAGCTAAAAAACTTGCTGTATTAGTTGTAGAAGTTATCCCTGAACTCCAAGTATATGTATTGTTAGCAGGTATGGAAGTAACCGTAGCTGAACCATTTGATAAGCCACATGAAGTGTTGGTTACTAAAGTAGAAGTAATTGACGGAGAAGGATTAACACTAACTGTAACAACGGCAGTATTTGTACAAGAAGCGTTTGCACCTGTAACCGTGTAATTTGTTGTTGTATTTGGAGAAGCAGTTACCAAACTTCCTGTTGACGAGGACAATGTAGAAGCATTTGCCCATGTATAAGAACTTGCGCCACTTGCGGTTAAAGTTACAGAATTACTTGCGCCTTGACAAATACTTGCGTTTGGACTTAATGAGATTGAAGGAATTGTTACAACACTTACGGTTGCTGATGCCGAATTTGTGCATGAACCAATAGTTACCAAAACACTATACGTTTGAGTATTATTTGGGACTACAGTAATACTTGAAGAAGTCGAACTAGTATTCCATAAATAATTACCAGAACCATTTGCGGTTAAAGTTGAGCTCTGGCCCGAACATATTAAAGTATTACCTGTTACTGCAACGGTTGGATTTGGCATAACACTAATAGTAGACACTGCCTGACTTGTACATGTTCCAATTGTTCCAACAACACTATATGAAGTTGTGATTGAAGGACTAACGGAAATAGAATTTGTAGTAGCATTGTTACTCCATAAATAACTATTTGTTCCACTTGCAGTAAGAGTAACGGTAGAACCTGCACATATTGTTGATGATGGGCTTGCTGCAACTCCGTTTGAAACAGAAAAAGTTAAAGGTCCTGCGACAATACGACAAGTAGCTAAATTTATATTTCCGTTTTCGGAAACTAGTAATTGATACATACCAGCTTGTGATGAAGCCACAGAAGCAATGTTATAGTTTGAGGAAGTCGCAGCGCTAATATCGTTCCATGTTACACCACCATCATTACTAAATTGCCACTGATATTGGGGGTTAACATAACTTCCTGATGTATATGCAGACTGAAGCATTAAAGATTCTCCCGGACAAAACATTGTATAGTTAGGGGCTATACTTAAACTCACGCCTGGTCCACAAGTAGCAAGAGAAATATCATCAACTACATAATCATTACCGCAACCACCAGGTGCATTGTTTATTAAAACAACATCTGCGGTAGTTTGCCCAGTTCCAGTTGTAAATGCAAATCCATATTGTATCCAAGGCAAGGATACTGAATTTGTTGCTACTGCTAAATTTCCAGATGTAATGGAATTTTGAATAGATCCTACAGGAAACTCAACCTGAAATTTAATATTAGCATAAACATAACTTGAACCACAAACATTTGTAACTGCGTCTGGTGAATTATTATTAGCTAAATAAGCAGAAAAAACATAAGTAGTGTTTTGACAAAGTCCTGTAACATGTTTTCTATATACTTCGGTTGCAGCAAAATCAGAATTAACAACCATCATGTATCCATTTGTATTACCTGTATGATCACCATCATTTACATAGCCTGCATTAGTTCCAGATGGATTACTTGAATTAGCTATAACATAAGTTCCATTAGCAGGAACTCCTGTTTGATAAGGATAATTAGTAACTCCTGGAGCAAGTGCCGGACCATACAGAGGACCTGAACCAAAATCTTCAAAAAACACTGGTGTACCTGTTGTTCCTGAACAAAGAGATGGTGGTGCACAATTTATGTTTACTGCTATTGTTGTTGTAGATGAGCAACCTCCGCTAGAAATAGCAGTTACGCTATAAATTGTATTAACTGTTGGACTAACATTTATTGGATTTCCTGAAACATTTCCTGGCTGCCAATTATATGTCCATGGGCCACCTGTGGGCGGCACCGTTGGACTTATAGCTACACTTGTAGCAGTATTTATACAATAGGTATAACTATTTGGACCAAAAGTGACAGGGTTCAATGAAATAGAAAAATTAGCCTGGCTCATTAAGGAGCCGGTTGCAACTCCATTGATAGCAATTTGCACATACAGACCTGAATAACTTAAAGGGGTAAGAGTATTAGTAGCAGCAAAAGTAAAGGTTTGCAGAACACCTGAGCTATTATACCCCCTCACCGTACCGGCCGTGTTTGCCGTAAAAAACCATCCGAATTTATTTACACGCCAACCGCCTCCCATAATATTGTAGGCCACATCAGGTTGCGGTGTATTGTTACATGAATAATTTTGATTTCCATAATTAAGCGGAGTAATGGTTTGCGTGGGACAAATACTGAAATTATAAACATTGCAAATACTCATTCCTGTACCATACATAGTGCCTACCTGAGCATTTGAGACATGGAATGAAAGCGAAAATAAAACTAGAAAAAACAACCAAGTTTTTCTCAAAGTAAAGCTTACAAAGTGTAAGTTATTTATAGAATACAATTTCATAGATACAGGCTTAAACAAAAGCCAAGTCTTTCAATTTTAGAAAGATACAACAATTTTGTTTACAAAGCAAAGATACCGTTTATTCCCTCATAAAGAGTTCCTGATTAGTAAATGATACTGTCTGGCTATTTAATGTTATGATTTTGGGGATAAGTGAATATACTCAAATAAAAAAGGGCAGCAATTGCTACCCTTAACTACACACTAGACTATATAACTACTCTTTAATGAATTTTAAGGTT